>JAJRBK010000212.1 GCA_028679495.1 Methanobacteriota archaeon | reverse complement strand
CGTGTGCACTTATCAGAGTTTAGGCACCGTCGTTTGATAAGGGCACCCTTCAGGCTCGTGGTCTAGCTGGTGACGTTGCCTAAGATATATATTGAGGATTAGTCCCTGCAACGGCGTTTTCGCGTTGTTCAGAGGGGTGGCTTGACGACGTGCCGGCCACACGACTGCCAAAAATGCCGGCGCTTTAGATGTAGTAGCGCTTCCGCTCCTTCTTTTTCTGCGTTATGCGGATGCCGACGCTTCCAGATACGTCCGCCCGCATGCCTCGCAGGCGTGTAATCGTAAGCGTCTGCACGCTTTGTTGTATATCGTGTGATGGGCTGCTCATAACCGGTTACCAGCGATATGCCACGCGCACGTATGACGGCTGGAATCTTTGCGGTATATACCGCGTTCGACGCACTTAGATGCGGAGCCGGGAACGATACCTGAACCGTGCCATACAATTTACCGTAGTCGGTCATTTATCGTCTTAAGTAAGGCATCGTTCATTTTGGTGTATTCCTGTCGTAAGAATCTTAACTCGTTCTCTCTATCTTGTAGTTGCTGCTCAAGTAACGTGACGCGGTTGATAAGCCGTTCTCTCTCTCGTGCAATCTGGTCCATCTTGTCTTGCTGCTCTCTAAAGCCGAGCTGCTCCGTACGAATCGCGTAAGCAACCAACCGAGATACCACGCGGGGCCGTGTCGTTTGAGCGTCAGTTGCCATCTGTTCTATCTCTGCATAGTCTTTATTGCTAAATCTCACACAAATTTGAGGCACGGCAGTTAGGACGCTTCAGTTGACTTAACCGTTTTGAAATCAATGCATATCAAACAAGTTCCATGCAATCGCATGAGAAAGTAATGCAGGGCTATTCAAAAGCTGCGGAGTATTAGAAGACACACTGTTCGTCTTCCCACCTACACGGTTGCTTCTTCTTACGTAGGTGGTCAGTGTTGCATTTGAAACAAATTCCCTTATGGTAGGATCGCACTCCTCCGCACTGCGCGCGATACCACCTCGCATTTTCCCGTCTACAAAAGCGGCAAGCGAATGCTGCTTGATAAAGGTGAGATTTCGATCAGACTCGTGCGGTAATGCTTTCGATATCGCTCGTTGATGCGCTCCAAGTTCCGGCACGGGGAACTGCTGCATTCGTAGCCGAACCGAACTATATGATTCATGTGGAGATCACACCCTTTCTTTAGAAACGCGCACTTTCTATCACGGAGGCAACATCCGGCGCAATACGCCATTCTCACCCCCTTGCGTCTTATGTCGTGTTTCCGCGCTAGATAACGACTGCACACCGAACAATTCGTGTCGCTCGACGCGATCCGTCCCGTATCACCAGAAAGAACATCGAGCACGCTGAAGCCAAGAGAATTACCGCCAACTTGTTCATATAAATGCTCTTGCCTCTAAACTAGGTGTCGTATTTCAACGCGGATAATACGGACGAACTGCAGATAGGCCCACTGGACTCGAACCGGCGATCTCAGGCATCTGAAGGTTCTGTTCCGGAATTGGACCCTCCTTAGCATTTTTTTACGGTCGTGGTGGGGAACCACGAGAAGGCAAGTTCATTGTTATGCGTTGTCTCGTAGACTGTAGCGACAGCTCCGACAAGCCGATGGAATTCGCGCGGGAGCCGGATTACCGTATAGACGTGCGATGACTTCCAGCCGTGAACGCCGACAGCGTACACGCAAATCGGTTGCGTGTAGTTTGAAACGGCATTCGAAAGTATGATTGTTGTTATTCAGTCAGTGAAATCATCAGAGGCTTGCAGCGATCCATCAGCGCCAAAAAAAAGATTTAACCTACTGAGCTTAAAAAGGATGTCAGAGATTCATTGTGAACAAAAGGGGATAGATTATGGGGATCAGAGAGGAATTTACCGACGAGGAATGGCAGACGCTTCTGAGCGTTCCCTATGCAGTCTCGTTAACGATTGTGACGGCGGCCCCATCATTGTGGGGCGCCTTTGGTGAATCTAAGACAATGCTTACCGAGCCGGCCAAGCTGGCAGCTTCAAGTGGAAGCGATCTGGTTGGCATATTATCAAGCGAGATGCAATCAAGGGCCAAAGAGTTGATTAAACAGCAGCAGGATCTGTTCAAACACGATAAGTCCGGCTTCAGATCCAAGACCATCGAGGCCTGCACATCTGCCTCCGAAATATTATCCAAGACGACTCCGGAGGAGGCGATGGCCTACAAGAAGTGGGTATTGGCCATAGGACAAAAGGTCGCTGCAGCTGCCAAAGAGAGCGGCGTCGCCGTCAGTGCGCCGGAAACGGCAGTTCTTAATGAAATCTCCGGTGCGTTCGGTATGGGCTCATAGACGTTCAATTAGGTTATACATGTGCAAGGCGTGCGCAGCCATGTAAGTACGCTACGCCTTTGTATTAGCAGCACTTCCGTAAAAGCTTTTCAGCGCCAAAACCTTGATCGCTCTGGTCCGCTCCTTCCACACAAGCTTATCGATTTCCGCGCATCGTCGTCTATGGTATACCGTAAACGAGGAAACGTCTTCCCGAGTAGTGATTGACGAAGAGCAGTGCGGAATAGGTCTTGGGGATTATAATTCTACGGAGGAAAAGTAGCGAGAAGGCAGTACAGAATAGATAATCCATATAGCTGTGGCGTGTAATCCATCAGCAAACTGGCGTGGCTTACCTTGATAAACGCCTTCAAAAAGCAGTTGCTGGTATAGATAGGAAAACGGATGGCACTCTAGCTACACCAGCGTATTCACAGCGTGTCGCTATCTATGTGAGTTGGAAAGAGTTTACTATGTTCTGTGCCTCTGGCACAAACTT
>JAJRBK010000211.1 GCA_028679495.1 Methanobacteriota archaeon | reverse complement strand
GATTTGTTTTTTTTTTTTCGTCACGTTATCGATCTTGTTTAGCGTACATCACGCTCGTGAAATCCTTGTGCACCAATGAGTAGAACGAAAGCGACAGCACCGTGTGCCTCCTTGCGTATTTCAGTGTTCTTACAAACTAGGAACAACTCTTGGTATCCCTTGCCGATCGGTATGACTATTCTACCGCCGACCTGAAGCTGTGCGAGGAGAGGCGGAGGCACGTCAGGGGCGGAACACGTTACAAGAATGCGATCATACGGTGCTTCTTTCGGGTACCCGAGCGATCCATCCCCCGTGATAACCACCACATTTGAGGGGAGACGAGCACGTGCTTCCTCGGCCATGTGCTCGTACCGCTCGATACTATAGACTGTCCCACCATCTACAAGCTCTGCGAGTACCGCCGCGTGGTATCCAGATCCCGTTCCTATTTCAAGCACCGTCAAGCCATGCTTAACATCAAGCAGTTGACACATCATAGCGACCATATGCGGAGCTGATATAGTCTGCCCATAGCCAATGGGCAACGGTTCATCTGCGTAAGCGTAGCTATACCACTCGGCAGGAAGAAAATTCTCCCTTTTCACTCTGCTCATTGCTGCTATTACTTGCTCGCCTATACCCCTTCGTCTGAGGCTGTCAAAGAGAAGCTTGCGCTGATTATTAAAGGATTCCATCGACCCTCACACGCTCCTTCCACGCTTTTTCGTTTTCACGTAGATCCTCTGGATGTCTTTCGCTTTTGCCGCTTGTCCTGCGCGTTCAAGCACAGGACCCTTCTTGATTTTAATGCGATTGATCTCCCCGTGCTGTTCTTGGTCACCAATAACAAACTCCCTATCTCCTTCAAATGGCACGTCATAAGATCGCGTGGTTCGACCTCGGTGAACCGCTATCTTTACAATCACTCTGTCGATTTTTTGTGCCCAAAGCGTTTCAATTCGAGCTGCTGGGGCCTGGGCATGTCTGCTCCCGTCTGGGAACTCGATAGCAGTTATCCTTACCGCTTCAGCTGTTTCGTTTTCTGCAACAATTTCGTCCCCTAGTTGCAGCACCTCTGCTGGGTCAACCTCAAAGGATCGCAAGTACGATGTATCATGATAGCTCACCACGACTCTTAACTTAACTGAAGTGGCGTCCCGACCTCGTTCAATCTGTCGCGTAGTGGAGCATTTGGCGCACCGTATTATGCATTTCCCGCGGTTGCTCAAGACTTCGTGCAATACCTTACTTGTTGGAGAGCACGAAGGACATTCGACTTCGATCTCCCTATCCATACCTTCGATCAAGTGTATGTATCTGTAAGACGTAGATAAATAGATGATTCGCGAAACGATTGCCGCTTACGGCCATCCAAATATCACCGCCAAACATACGACGACGTTTCAAATAACTAAAGACAAAGACATTTCAAAAAGGGCGGATTGCGTGATCGGAGTTGGTGCCGATAAAGCGATGCATAATTTCAGCGAGGCCATGAAAACGTGTTTGGGAAATGATCGCGCATCCGTCTGCGTGACAATACACGTAGGTGAAATGCAGGAGATAGTCACGGGTTGTGGAAGCTCAAATCTTGCGTGCTCCAATCGACGGGATATCGTGGCAAGAAAGAGCGACTTTACGTCAGATAGGACTCTCATGATCAGGGCGGACAAGGCTGCCGCTGATTTTGATAGACGACTAATAGAAAGGTTAAAAAAGTCAGAGGACATAATAATAATCGTAGAAGCAGAATTCTAACAACGTTGTTTGCACATTCTGTTCGGTGCATTTTTTGCCCATTTCTGGCGATTTTTCGCATATAGATAGGTTTAAATACAAAAGTAATGAATTACAAGATGTTTACTGATTTTTGTTTCTATTTATTGAGGCAGTAACATGACTGATATCGATCAATATAAGGGCACGACTACCATCGGTATAGTATGTGAGGACGGCGTCGTACTAGCATCAGAAAGTCGCGTCACGATGGGTAACTTCATCTCGAGCAAGGAAGGTAAGAAGATCTATCAGATTGATGACCTTGTGGGGATGACTATTGCCGGCGGCGTGGGAGATGCTCAGAACCTAGTACGAACGATAACTGTCGAGGCCAAGCTCTATAAGATGCGGCGCGGCAAACCAATGACCGTCGGAGCGATAGCGACACTGCTCTCGAACATTTTAAACAGCAATCGATATTATCCTTATTTTGTGCAGCTGATGATCGGCGGCGTCGATGAGAATGCTGATTCTCTTTACTCACTTGACGCGGTCGGTGGGCAGATTGAGGAGCGACTCGCAACGGCGCAAGGTTCCGGCTCCCCTATAGCTTTTGGGGTCATAGAAGACCGATACCAAGAAAGGATGCCCATCAAGGAGGGAGTAGACCTCGCTATTAGAGCCCTTTTATCTGCAATCAAACGTGATGCAGCTTCAGGAAACGAAATGCATGTCGTAACAATCACAAAAGAAGGATTTGCCGAAGTGAACAAGGATGAGATAGAAAAGAGAAGGGCAGCTCTCAAGATTTAAACAATCGTCTAGCCTCTGTTTTCACTTCTTTTTTTTCTCTTGGAAGTCTTAGAATGCCAGTCGAAGAAGCACTTAGTGAGTTGAAGCAGCGCGTCAAAGAAAGGCTGCCCTCTCACATTAAAATTACTGAGCTTGAGTTTGAAGGCCCAGAGGTAGTGATCTACACTGATGATCCACGGGCTTTCGCCGATAACGGGGAGATTGTTAAGAAGCTCGCTCGAGAACTCCGTAAACGGATAGTCGTGAGGCCGGATCCCCGTGTTCTAGCTGATCCTGAAAAATCAATAGAAGAGATAAGCAAGATTGTACCCGCCGAAGCGGGCATAACAAATCACTATTTTGACCTCGACACAGGCGAGATCGTGATAGAAGCGAAGAAGCCAGGACTTGTCATCGGGCGGCACGGCGTAACGTTAAGAGAGATCACAAAGCAGATCGGATGGACGCCGAAAGTTGTTCGAACGCCGCCCATAGAATCAGTCACCGTTAAGGAAATCCGTCAGTACTTACGATCTTTCAGCGATGAGCGAAAAGAGCTTCTCAAAACCATGGGGAAGAAGATCCATAGGGAAGTAACCTCAAAGGACCAGTGGATCCGCGTCACTTCTCTAGGTGGGTGTCGTGAGGTAGGGCGAACATCATTCGTGCTATCGACGCCCGAATCGAGAATCCTCATAGACTGTGGAGTCAATGTCGGCTCAGAGGATAACGCCACGCCTTATCTTTACGCTCCTGAAGTGAGCCCGTTAGATCAGATTGATGCCGTTGTGGTTACCCATGCGCACCTAGATCATGCTGGCCTCGTCCCTCTGCTATTTAAGTACGGTTATAATGGGCCTATATATTGTACGCCGCCGACACGCGACCTGATGTCGCTTCTACAACTCGATTACATTGACGTGGCAGCCCGCGAAGGGCGCAGGATACCCTACGACTCAGCCAAGATTAGAGAAGTCATAAAACACTCAATCGCGCTCAATTATGGCGGGGTGACCGACATCGCCCCTGATGTGCGACTTACGTTTCACAATGCGGGGCATATATTAGGGTCGTCTATCGCACATTTCCATGTCGGCGAGGGGCTCTACAACGTTGCTTTTACAGGGGACTTCAAGTATGAGCAGAGTAGGTTATTCGATCCTGCGGTAAATAGCTTCCCGCGCCTTGAAGCGCTTATAATGGAAGCGACCTATGGCGGGCCACACGATCAGACACCTTCCCGGCGTGAAGCTGAAAACAAGCTTTACTCGATCATACGGCAAACGCTATCGAGGAACGGCAAAGTGCTAATTCCTGCATTTGCCGTCGGACGTAGCCAAGAGGTCATGATCGTTCTTGAAGAAGGTATTCGAAAGAGGGTGCTCGATGAGATTCCGGTGTACCTTGATGGAATGATATGGGAAGCCACCGCCATCCACACAACTTATCCGGAATACCTCAACAATGACCTAAGAAACATGATATTTCACGAAGGCATGAATCCTTTCTTGTCTGATAGTTTTGTCCAAGTAGAGCAAAACATGCGTGACGACATCGTCCAAGGCGAGCCTTGTGTCATCCTTGCCACGTC
>JAJRBK010000210.1 GCA_028679495.1 Methanobacteriota archaeon | reverse complement strand
TTGATTTAATCACTGCTGTAATTACTGAGAGAGAGATCATCAGTGCAGAGGACGTGAAAGCCGTCTTTACGTAGTTTTTAATGATCGGTGGCAGAGATGTTATCAGCGCTAAACTTGCTTTGCGAAGACAAACCGGGGGTTTTACGGGACGTGGCTTCCGTGGTTGCACGGTTTAACGCAAACATACAATACACTCAGCAGTTTATTTTAACGAAGGGAGAGCACGCAGGATTGGCGACAATCTACATGGAAATCGAGGACGTGCAAGATGAGCGAGCGCTCTTAAGGGAACTAGAGCGGCTCGCCGGTGTCAAACAAGTCACTCAGCATGATCCCTTCGAGAGGATCTGGGGTTCAAGAATTATTATCATAGGCGGCGGCGCTCAGGTTGCACAAGTGGCCCTCGGCGCAATTACAGAAGCTGATCGACACAATATCCGGGGAGAACGAATCAGTATTGATACACTACCGATTGTTGATGAAGAAAATATCGCAAAAGCCGTTAATGCAGTGTCAAGAACACATCGAGCACAAATACTTGTGCTTGCGGGATCGCTTATGGGGGGTAAGATCGCTACTGAAGTCAAACGCCTGCAAGACGAGGGATTTAAAGTCATAGCGCTTAATATGGCGGGATCTGTGCCAGATGTAGCAGACCTAGTCGTAACTGATCCAATTCAAGCAGGCACCTTTGCCGTTATGGCAATCGCGCGGACGGCGAAGTTCGACATAAGCAGAGTCTCTGGGAGACGTTTTTAAGAACCAGCTCACGTTCACCCTTTTGTTTGCTCGCTCATTGCTGCAACGAGAAGGGGTAACGTGATGGTAGCATCAGAGTACACCGTCACTGTCTCAGCACGCTCGCCTATTTTGCCCCAAGATTTCGCTTCGTCAAGTGTGGCACCCGATAATCCTCCTGTCTCAGGCGAGTCCATCGTCAGCTGGATGGCAAAGTCAAAGCCTTTAGGAATTAAAAGCATTGACTGCATGATGAAGTTTTTCGGAACACCCCCACCAACAAACAGCGCACCTGCTCGCTTGGCGTTATAACAGATGTCCATGATTTGCCGAATATCCATAAAGGCATCAACTTGCAGGTTACGCTTGTATCCAAATATCCAACTCTGAAGCCCAATGGAGGAATCGGCAATTGCAGGACAAAATATGGGAACGTTAAAATCACTAGCCGCGCGCAAAATAGAGTTTCTGTCAGTAATGCGGCGGCCTATCTCCTTTAAAAAGTCAGAAATAGTAAACTGCCTTTGAGGGTATGAATCCACGATATCGTCTATTATCTCATCAAACCGCTTCTCAAACGTCGTAAAATGTTCATCCGACAAAAAGACGTCATATATTCTGTCGATTCGAGCGCTTTTTAGTTCAATATCATCAACTGTGCATTCTCCACGACAATGCTCCCCCCCAAACGCTTCTATCATATCGTGGACGAGGTTAGCCCCTGTGGTAACCAGCGCGTTTATGTTGCCATGCTTTATCAAATCGGCGATGATTTGTCGCATTCCTGCAGGAATCATTGCTCCAGCTAAACCAAAAAAGCGCGTTACATCATCTGCTTGCATAGCGCGATAGATCTTAATCGCTTTCGCAAGGCGTCCTGCCCCAAAAGCGCATTTGTCAAATTCTCGTGCGAGCTCAGCTACTGTCATACCCTGACGGACGTGAGCGTGCCTAATAGGGTTCTTGAAGTAATCGTCGTTCGTCATGTTAGCAAAATATGAACGTTTGAATGAGCGACTACAAAGTCTCTCACAATTTTTGCTCCAGCAATCGCAGACATGCCCATGTCGTAATCAGGAGCGATTTCTACGACATCAAATCCAGATGCTAATGGGGCTAAATGTCTGATCGCTGTCCGTAGCTCAAATGGTGTTAAACCGTACGGTTCTGGATTACCGACGCCGGGCGCGTAGGCAGGATCCAGCACATCCATGTCAATTGAAAGATAGACTGAGTTGCTTTCGATCAACCGTGAAACGCTATTGAGCACGTTTCCAATCCCGTCGCGCCGAATCTGATCCATAGTAAAAAAGGTGCTTTTCTCGCGAGCATATTGATACTCAGCCCTGGTGCCGCTTCGCACTCCGATTTGGATCAGTGGTATTGAACATCCAAGTATATTTCGAGAGACGGATGCGTGTCCGTACATATTGCCGAGATAACACTCTTTTAAATCGAGATGCGCGTCAAAAATGACTGCCGTGACGCTTGTATCTTGTGCTAAAGCTCGGATACAGGGGAGGGTGACCGAGTGCTCGCCACCAAGTATGATAGGCACTTTGCCATCTTTGATGACGCGAAAAATAGTCGGCTGCAGTTCTGCGATCATATCATTAACGTTTCCGAACTCAGCGTCACCCATGTCGTAAACTGGAACGTTCGCAAGGTCACAATCGTAATCGTAGTCATACGGTTCAAAGTTGTACGATCCCTTCCGTATAGCTTCAGGCGCCCATCTTGATCCTGCCCTGAACGAAGAGGTTCCATCAAACAAAACGCCGTAAATAACGTACAAGCTTCGGGTGTAATCAGAGATCGAATCTGCAAATATCATAGTTCAATCAAGATTAAAACGCCACGCTCACTTTATGTCAAGTTTGCGTTTACCCATCGACTCGAGATACGTGACCTCTTTGCCCTCTGTTACTTTGTCTGCGTATCCAGGAGGTATTTCAATTTCAAATGTAGAGTAATCGTTCAAGTCCATAAGCTGGGCAACATTTCCCATTACAGAAAGGACCTGACCTCCTTTTCTCTCGACAATAGGCACGTAAATTTTTGCACTTACTGGTTGGACGATGGATCTCTTTTGTCCATCAAAAACCCCGATTGCGTCAATCCGCGCTTTAGCGGACCCGTGTTTTCCAGGTTTACTGGTTGTGAGACTGATTATGGTGCAGGGTTCGTTATCAATAATAATATAACGCCCCACTTTAAGCGTTCTGATTTCTGTCTGCTCCTTCATGGTGGGGTAATAGACAAGCATTAAATATAAATGTATACGGAGCAACTTTCACTCGCTCTACGGTCAACGTGGCTCGCTAAGCGAAAACGTGATCGTGCTAGGCAGTTAAGATGCGCGTTGGAATAGTGTCGCGGTGTGATCAGAAAGAGGCGATAAAACTAGCTGCCGATATAGCTCATCATCTTAACGGACGAGCCACAACAACATACGACGAGTGCACAGGCCACAAACTTGGGTCCCAAGGAATCCCGCTGAGTCAGATGGAGACTGATGTTATAATAGCAATAGGCGGCGACGGCACCATTCTGCGGATTCTTCAGGAACTCAAGCATCCAATACCAATTATTGGGATAAATGTTGGAAAGGTTGGCTTCTTGGCTGACGTAAGTCCTAATAATGCTATTCCTGTCGTCGATGATCTACTAAGCGGCTTTCGTGTCTCAGCTCACTCACGCTTGTCGATTTCGTTAAACAGCAGGCGATTGCCCCCTGCCACCAATGAAGCGGTCATCATAACGTCACAGCCCGCTCATATGCTTGAATACAGCATCGAAGTCGATGGTCGCGTGCTTGATACATTGCGTGCTGACGGCGTTATCGTTGCGACCTCGACCGGTTCAACTGCCTATGCCATGAGTGCAGGCGGACCAATCGTCGACCCGCGCGTGGACGCATTCATCATCGTATCGCTAGCGCCCTATAAACTCTCAGTCCGCCCATGGGTCGTTTTTGGCGAAAGCATCGTAAAGGTGAGAATTACCGAAAATGACGCAGCTATTGTTATAGATGGACAGTATAATGAAGCAGTACATGAAGCTGACGAGATTATCTTTCGCAAGGACGAACAAAAGTCGCTTTTCGTGATCGCAGATCAAAGCTTCTTTGTAAAGGTTATGTCAAAGCTAAGATAGCGAAGATAATACTGCTGCTTACCTAATTTTCATTCCTAGTAGCTGGCATAGCGCGGCAACCGAACTTTACCAAGTTTTGAGCCGTTTTCCACGATTTTCTCGTCTCTGGGGGAAGCTCGTCATGTTCGCGGAGCCATTGTGCTAAAAAATTTACCGTGATTGCGTCTGATGGGTAGCCGCTCCCTATGTTACATTCTAGCCTGCTTTCAAGTCTCTTGATGCTCTCGTCTCTGCGCACCTTGGCGATAATTGAAGCCGCCGAAACAAGAACGTGGTTCTTGTCGGCGTTGTGTTCCGCTAAAATCCGGGCAATACCACTCCTCTCTTTTACTTGGAGTCCAAATCTCTCTGCGTTAACATCAGCAGCATCAACGTAAGCACAATCGGGCTGCAAATTATGCAGAACGCGTGCGTGCCCTCTTACAATGATGTCATTCATTGTGATAACGTCTCTTAGCTCATCGATTTGTTCTGCGGTGACTTCATGCACGCCGACTTCTCCGACCTTCTCTATCCTCATTGCCAATAGCTCTCTGCGCTTACGGCTTAAGTCCTTTGAGTCTCGAAGAGCCATCCTCTGTAAATACTTTATTGAGTCCGAATCGATGCACACGCCTGCAATGAACAACGATCCTATAACAGCTCCTTTCCCCGCTTCATCGACCCCAGCCACCGTCGTCAAGTTTGATCTCCCTAAAACAGGTGACGCAGTCCCATCAACAAGCGTGGATTGCGAGAGATCACTCTTCGCATTAACCCGCTCACGCTCATCTCTTCAATGGTCAACCCTTCTAATGAATGAACGAGCTTGTTTAAGTCTTCGTCCGAGAGCTTAACAAAAAATTCTTTGATACGATAGTTCCGATCCAACGTTTTTCCAAAAGATGCACGCCAAGCCGATTCATAGCGCTGCAACACCTGTAGCGAGAAGTCTTGCAGCCTCACAGCCTCTTTTGCCACTTCTCCGGCCAGCTTTCCACCCTCAAGCGCGTTAATGATGCCCCCTCCCGTTATGGGATCTGTATGATGAGCAGCATCGCCGACCAACATTAGACCAGGCTTAACGGTAGTACTGACTGCATTGCTGACAGGAGCGCCGCCTACATTAAGCTCAATCCGCTGTCCGCTTGGAAAGTGTCGCTCTACAAATGCATCTAAATAATCGATTGAGCGTCTGCCATCTAACCTGCTTCCTAAGACCCCGAGACCGATGTTGCCTGCCTTGTGCTCCTTAGGAAACGCCCATCCATAACCGCCCGGAGCCTCTGAACCTAAATAGAAGTCACACGAGTCTTCGAGCAGATCAACGTTAGTCATGTAATATTGCGCGCAACTTTCAATGTCTTTAGGTTTGAGCGTGGTGTTAATTCCCGCCCACCGACCAACTTGAGATTCAACGCCATCAGCAGCGATGACGACCGAAGCCGGTATTTCGAGTGCCTCGCCGAGGTGTTGCACCTTGACTCCCTTTATCGTGTCGTGGTCAGTAATAAGGCCAGTAGCACGCGCGCGCACCAGCAGATCGGCTCCAGCACGTGCTGCATTTTTGGCAAGATCTCTGTCAAAGATCTTTCGTTCTAACACGTAGCCGACCTCTCCTCCGGCAAGCTCGCCGGAAACTTCAATCTTTGTGCCGTCTGGAGCGAATATGCGAGCGCCAGCAACTTCGTTTGCGATCCATTTTGTTTGAGGCTGCAAGAACTTGGAGAGTCCGAGTTTTGAAATTCCCTCAGCACACCGCACAGGGTCGCCGATCTCTTGCCGCTTTTCAATCAGCAGTGCATCGCATTCTGCGGCGGCAGTAGCGGCTGCAAAAGATCCTGCCGGTCCCGCACCAACCACAATAACGTCATAGCTGTCTTTCATTTGTGTGCCTCCTCACGACACCATAAGAGCGCCTACAGGGCACACTGCTACGCACGTCTCACACGTAGTACATGTATCTCCGATGCTAAGGCATGATTCAACGAGCGTTATCGAATTTGTGGGGCAAACTGAAACGCATGCGCCGCAATGCCCGCATTTGTCAATGTTAACTCTAATCATTTGCTACCCTCCTTGTTTAGCGTGAGTATAAAAGCGTTCTGCAAGGCCTTCAAGCGCTAAACCTAGTGGATTGACACGCCGCTAACGTATATAGCGAAGATCTTCTTCACTTGTCACTTCGTGTATCCCCGCTTGCTCCATCTCTCTCAGACGAGCAACGATCTTTTCCATCTCCTTTGCCCGCTCTTCCAGTGCTTGCATTTTGAGATTAAGCTGAAGTGCTTTGCATAGGACTTTAAGCACTGCTTGAGCGCTTTTGGGATCGACGAGATATCCAGAGGTTTCGCCCATCAAACAGATTGCATCTATTCCTGACAAAGCCGCAAATCCTAACAACAGTCCAGATGCACCCACGATACCTCCTCCAGGTTCATTCTCTTTAAAAACAACCCCATAGCGCTTCATCTCTTCAACGAGCGCTAGATTGTTCACTGCTCCAAGCACCGCTGGGCTTTCAACAAGCTGTCCTAAGCCATAGCCCCCGAGCGTGTAAATCCGCTTTACGTTATGCTCAGCAGCCACCTGTAGATACGCATCCGTGAGTTCATAATGGCCCTCATTGGTGGCGCTCTGGTGATCTCCAACGAGTATCAGCAAATGCCTGCTGCCAGTATCGACTGCATAAAACTCACTTCGAACCAGTCTCACTGTGCCATCTGCAAGCACGATTACTTGAGGAGGAAAGTGCGATGAATAGAGTTCCATGATTTTTTGCGCACCGAGCTCGTCTATCATGTGTTCCGCGACGAGTTTCCCCACGTGTCCGATTCCAGGCAATCCTTCTACGAGAATCGGGTCTTTTAGTTTGACATCCTTTATATGCTTTGTTTCTATCCGGTTCATCTAGATCCCGTACTTTGAAAGCTAAACTGCTCTTTAAGTATAGTTATTTTGACTGCGCCTTAAGCTCGCGTTTGAGCCTTCTTCGATATTCACCGTAACGGTCTTCCGGTGAGAAGCGCGGCGGGCGTGCTATGGTAGTTGTTTCGCCACACGTGGGACATTTTTCCTGCAAGGTGTAGCCATGGCATTTTCGAATTTTCATTTTGGTGAAATAGTCTGTATGTATTAGGGTGAGTGTAATTCACGGTAAAACTTCCCTGTTCCATCTGCTTTCATCACAACGTCTATAGCATTGTTAGCCGCCTTTTTTAATGCACTTTCTGCTTTCTTGTAGTCCAAAGCAACAATGCGTATTCGATAACGCGGTGCGCCGACGTAAGACACGTCAAAGCGAATATCATCATCGTCTGATTTGCTCGCCGATTTTAACGCTCGTTTAATGATATCTATCCCGTTAGGCCTTGGACAGGTAAGATCAACATATCCTGTTACGAATACATAAGGCGCTTTCACGTTCTCACGAGCAACTTTGACTATTTGCGTTGCGACTTCATGCTCGATGCCGGGAAGCGCTTCTAAACCTCGCAGCGCTGCCTCTTCAAATAAGTAATACAAACTTCCAAATTTGCTGGTGAGTTGATCGTACAAGACATCTCTGTTTTCATCTGTTGCGTCTGCTACAAACTCCAGCCACTTTTGTGCCTTTTGCTCACTCTTCCACTCTTGAATTTTGGCACGACGCTGGTGCTCGTTAACGTCTTTAAAGGAGAGGTCAATATGACTGCGGCTCGGATCGACGTTTAGGACTTTGCATACTATTTTTTGCCCCTCCCTGACGTGATCCCGTATGTACTTGACCCAGCCTGATGCCACTTCCGAGATGTGGATAAGTCCTTCCTTTTTGTCGTACTCGTCCAGTTGGACAAACGCCCCAAACTCGACCACATTCACGACCGTACAAACTACCAAATCCCCAACATCTGGCCAGCCTTTTTTCATAGCACCTCAAGTATCTGCGTTTTAATTTCTGCCCTTCCCCCTCGAGGTTCAACAAGCGTTCGACCGCAGACGATACAATTCACAACTGATGACGCGTTTCCAAAAACAATTTGAATATTTTCGCAATCGTTGCATCGTACTCTTAGAAACTTGCTCACAACACTACACCTCCACCAACTCAAATTTCGATACTCGGAACCCTTTCCTCGTGTGCGCCTTGTTGCATTCCGTGCACCGATATCGGATGTTCACACG
>JAJRBK010000209.1 GCA_028679495.1 Methanobacteriota archaeon | reverse complement strand
ATGCTTTGGTGTGCTTTAGCTACGGCCATGGATGGCTTGATGCAGGAGTTCGCGTGGGGGCACTCCGGACTGAACAAACAGGTTAATAAGGCAGCTCTTTGTTCGAACTAGGGAGGGCGTCTCTGCAGAAGGTGCGCTATAAGAATATTAATCAACGTGTAGGCGTAGGAGAAAGTATGTCTGACTATTACGTCACGCTCGAGGCAGCATGGCTTGTGAAAGATGTCAAATCGGTAGATGATGCTATAGGCATAGCGATAGCGGAGACCGGTAAGCGTTTAAACCCGAAGCTAAGCAAGGTTGAAGTCGCAGTTGGGTCGATATCGTGTCCCGCCTGTGGAGAAATATTAGACAGTGCGTATTTAGTGGCTAATACAGCCCTCGTCGGATTGATGCTCGAAATTAAAATATTAAATGCCGAAAATGAGTCCCACGCAGCAAAGATCGCAAAGTCAGTAATAGGCAAAGCTTTGGTAGATGTGCCGCTAAAAGCAATTGACGTCACTCTTAAAGAAGATTGACGCCCACGTGTTCTGATTGAACGCGGAGACTGAATGCGTTTAGCTGCTTTGATTTCGGGGGGCAAGGACTCACTCTGCGCGCTAATGTGCGCGTCCTATAACCACGACGTGGTACAATTGGTGAACATTCAGCCTGTGGAAGACTCGTTTATGTATCACGCGGCGTGTGCACATGTCGTTCCCTTAATTTCACAAGCTGTCGGCATACCACTGACATGTGGCGCATCTTCTTCACATGAGGACGAGTTGGCCGTATTAAGCAGCGTGCTGCAAGATCTCGACGCGGACGGGGTTGTCGTGGGTACGATAGCATCAAACTACCAGATGAGTCGAATTAAAACGCTGTGCGACAAGCTGCAATTAGAGCTATATGCGCCCCTTTGGAACAAACGGAGTGAACACCTGCTGCGAGTAATGGCACGTGCAATGCACATCGCTATCGTTCAGGTCGCGGCGTACGGAATGGATGAATCGTGGTTAGGTCGGACGCTCGATGAAGAAGCGGTTGACGATTTATCTGTTTTGCATCGAAGATACGGAGTGGATATCATGGGCGAGGGGGGGGAGTATGAAACGCTTGTCCTCGATGCTCCCATCTTTCACAAGCGCATTAAAATAATCGGTTATGAAAAGAAGTGGTTTGACGGACAGTGCAGAGGGCATATAGTAATTAGTAAGCTTGAACTTGAAGAAAAAAGCAAGGCAAATAGATGAAGCTTAGGTTGTTTGGCCCGAAGGAGAAAGTCGTAAAGGGGATGGAAGAGCGGACTGCCGGACTGATGAAATATGTCTTTGCGGCGCCACGATGGAAAAACACGATACCAGTTACGCTTGCATTGTCTCTTGTGGTCGGCGCGGGCGTCTTTAACCTTGGGTTGAGAGAAAATCTTCTCGCTGGCTTGGTCCTTATCGGTATCCCAGCAGTGCTGGCCGCTGCCTTTACACATCCGCTGGCTCGGTTGTTGCAAGGAACTATGACTATCAATCGTTCCGCTTTGTTGGCGTTCGTTGGAGCCATAATTATTAGCATTTTTTGTATCATCGGTGCGGTGATTTCGTTTGTCACAGGTTGGCAACTAACGTTTTCAGCGTACGTCATGTCATTAGGCGTAGTTTTTGCTTTCAGGCTTTTAGTGCTGATGGCCACGACGATGAAAGGTGCTGCCCGAAATGTGGGCCCTGCTTCACTTCAAACTATATTTGGGGCTATTTTCTTGCCATTATTCGGGGTCACGGGCTTCGTCGTGAATTTAGTCATAATAAGCATCATTTTCACGGTGGGGACGCTCGTATTCATACGATACATCGATGCACCGTTAAGAAAGTCGTTAGGCGTTAGCGGCATAGATTTCATTCGCGGCTACATTGCGCAAGCAGTCGACGGCGCTCCCGGGATGGAAGACTTTTTTAAAAAGATAGGCGAATCCGTGGCAGTTCCAGTCACTACCCTCTCTTTTAGGTCCAAAGAACGGCTTAAAGCCACTTTTGTTATTCCAGCCGTACATCCAGGTCCTGTCGGTGAGCTTGGCGGCGGAAATCTACCCGTGAGGATAGTAGAGAACCTCGATGGCGGCGAGGTTTTAGTTCCCCACGGAACCGCCACGCACGATTTCAATTTAGTATCAGCAAAAGAATCAATAAAAATAATTGAAGCTGCGGTTCGCGCCCTGGAAAACACCCAATATAGCTCAGACGCATCAAAATCAATTAGAGTACAAAAAGGTCAGGTAAAACTTCTCGCTCAGAGATTTGGCACCTCAATTCTGTTTATATCGACGTTGTCGCCCGAATCTACAGAGGATATTGAATTTGGGCTTGGTCTCGTTGCTAATGCTGAAGCGAGAACGCAGGGCGTGCGATTTTCTGCGTTAATTGACGCACACAACTGCACGGCTCCATATGCGTCATCCATATGGGCGGGCACGAAGAATTCATTCGATCTGATTGATGCGGTTAAGGAAGCCTCGTCACGACTGATGCTATCAGAACCCCTTGAAACTGATATAAAGCTTGGAATAGCTAGTAAGGGGCCTATTTTCAGACGAGACGAGGGTATGGGCGATCTCGGAATTCAGGTTGCGTTGGTTGACGCCGCAGGACAGCGAACAGCGTACATCTTGGCGGATGCTAACAACATGGTGCCACATTTGCGTGAAACGATAATCAGCGCTTTGAAAGTCGATGAAGCGGAAATGATGACCACTGACAACCACGTCGTGAACTCCTTTGGTGGTGCGAACTGGTTGGGGCTCAGAGCCGACAACGGCGTTCTGTTGAAGACGATCATAGAGCTTGTTGATGAGGCAGAGGAGGATCTAGAGCCGGTTTCTTTTGGGATGAACACCCAACAAGCTACAGGTGTATCTGTTTTTGGCTCGCAAAAGACGGCACAGCTCGCAAGTACTGTAAATGCTATAATGGCAATGGGCGGCGCCTTAGCAATCTCCGTGATTATTGCCTCTGTAGCTATCTCGTTGTTACTCGTTCTGTTAAATTCTTAGAGTGGCGCGCATTCACCATTTGGAGATTAAATAACGCTTAGATCTACTTATGGGTGAAGTAGCACGTTATTTTCGTCAATCCGTCTCGTTCCACCCTATCAACTCTAACAAATCCGTAACGTTCAAATTGCACCACGTTATCTAGTTCATTTTCAATGCCAGCTTCGCCAACTCCTACGTCGACTCCACTCGGCGTGAGCACCTGAACCAGAGGCCCGTCAGGCGGGGCCCAGTGGATTATTTTCGTGCCTTTTATTATTTCGTGGCCAGCGTATTCTGCTTCTAGAGGTTCTTTGCTCAAAATTCGAACGTTATAAAGGTCCTTCAATCGCACCAAATCGCCTCGAGAAAACGTATTGTCTGTTGTACTTATACAAACGCTAGCTTCGACGGGAATCTCTCTAAACACATTAGGATCTGACGGGTGCATCGGTGCATGAGCTATGGTAGGGGTGCTTTCGGCTATGTGCATAAGGACTGGACGGTCTACGAAGAAATACCTATTAGCAACTGGGTCCAGGATTTTTCTATTCTCAGCGTAGAGATTGTCTAGGCTCACGCTAATATCCGATTCGTGAACACCAAGCTTTACAATAAAGCGCTTGATTGCTTCTGGGGTAAAACCTCGCCTCCGCAAAGCCCTTAGTGTGGGGAGTCTAGGATCATCCCAGCCGCTGTAAAGTCCCTCGCTGATCTGCTTCTTTAGCGTACTGGTTGAGAACTTGCCGAATTCGTGT
>JAJRBK010000023.1 GCA_028679495.1 Methanobacteriota archaeon | reverse complement strand
GGTTACGATAAGTAGTGCTGCTTATTCGATGCTTTGTCTTGATGCGATAGTATGAGAGCGGATGAGAGACACGCTTACACAAGTTGTCGCTTTCGACGCAGTTGCCGTACGTTTCCATCGTCGAACAGCCAGGAGGCGTGTAATCTTTTCCTGACGATCCCATAATGTGATCGACTTGATATTCTGTAAGGTCTTCATTAAAGTCAGGCGAAGCCTCATAGATACGCACGATGTCCTGGGCTTTCATCCCTATATTAGCTAGAAAAGAAGTCAATGCAAACCTAGCCGGATGCGTTAAGTTCCGTCCGGTGCTTACCATCAATAGGAGTGCTTTGATACAGGGGGGGCACGCTTCCAAGCTGACAATGTCGGAATCAACATCCTCAGACAACTTAACAGAAACGATCTCCCTTAAAGCTGATATATAACTCGCGAGAGCTTCGCACTTGTTCACGTCGAGCTTTAATGGCAATCCGCTTAACACCTTAAGCCGTACGACTTCAGCCAAGAGCTGGATAAGCTGATTTTTAGCAAGTACAATATAACCCCTATTCATTAGGTTGACAAGCCGCCACTCCGGTCCCCTGAGCCGCGCAGTATATTTGATGACGTCGGTGAAATGCAGGTGAAAAGCGTTGTTTTTAGCTGATGCATCTATTTGAAAATCATTAAGCAGTCTAAGTAGGTAATCGTGCTGTGATTGTCCTTCAGTTTGATTTAACACGTAAGTGGCGTGTCGAGCTTCAGCTGCTGCATATTTTTGTGTCAACAAAGGAGTATGGATACATGACACAAGAACGCGTGCCATAACATAGGAAAACAATTCTGCTTCTGGATAACTCGGTTTATCTTCCGTTTGATCGATATTGTCGACTATGCTCCACGTGATTCTTTCAACACTCCGTTGCAGCACCCTGTTGGAGAACTCTCCAGGCGCTATTAGCGCTGCAAACGTCCTCGTTGATGATTCGACGTACGTGGCAGCCGCCTGAGTGTATGGAAAGAGGGCTAGGTATTCGTCCATTCGTCGATGGTCACGTGCTTTAACAATGTGTGATCATTCTTGTTCTATGCGGGGCGCCAAAAGGTAGGTAACCGTGCCGTTACCATCAGCGATATCAAAACCAACTTTCAAGGGAATATTCCTGCCGATGTCAAGGGAGACCTCAGAAGCTTTTCCAATCGCTTTCGACATCTCAATGAGGAACTCGAGACTGAAGAGAGATCTGACCTCCTCTTCTTTTGCATCTGATCTCGAAATATCAATCAGCTGATCCTTCGACAATTCCAGGCGCATTGTATCTGCGTCACCCACTGCTTCCATGAAAAAGGTCGTGTTTACACACCCCAACGCAATATTGTCACTCACTTTTGCAGCTGCTTTGACCGCCCACCTGAATTCCTTTCCGGTTATCACGACATGAGCAGCTGATTCAACGTTAGGCACTTTCGGTTCTTTCTTGATAGAATATGGACTTAACAGGGCTATCGTATACTTCAAATCCCCAAATGAAAGCGTCATTTTGTTCTCGTCTATGGTGACGTGGACCACGTCAGTCCGGTTTGCGAGTTCCAAAATATCTTGCATCTTCTTTAAGTCGAGCGTGATCACTTCTTCATCAGTTTCGTAAGCTTCGAAGGCCTTGACAGACAACTCAAATTCAACCATCGCAACGTATGATGGATCGGCATTTCTGGCATAGATGCCTCCATCGGCTAAATGAACGCGTGCTTCGTCAACTATAATGGTCAGCGCTTCAATGCTGTCCTTTAGAGTCTCACCCAGAATTTCAGCTTTAAACATAACTACACTCCCTTTCGACCGTCTAAGCACCTTATATATCCGCGCACAGCTTTAAATTTTGTGCGTGACGTCAAAGTCAAGATTTGTGCCCCTTCGGTGAAGCGGGGTTTCTATCAGCTCCCTTCTAAATACCACGAGGAGTCGAACGAAAATAGCTTGCACAGCCGGCGCCTTGGCCTAAACCCTCATCTAAGCGGACATAAATCTCTCTTATGTGATCAGCGTCGAGCTTGCCGCTGAGCTGATCGAGCAGATAAGAGCAGAGATCCTCGGCACTCGCAGAGTGTATGGGCAGCAAAACTACGTCTTCTTCAGGGAAAACGTAGCGTTTTGCGTGTTTCCCCACCACGACTGATAAGTGCTCTTTGTCTATCTTCTTTATTTGTAAATCGCTGTCCAATGATGCAAGCAAGATGCGGTGATCAAGAGGTTCACATATCTCTGCCACGTATCTCTTGAGCTCCTCAAAGTCCATGATGAAATCGCCGCTCTGTTCACCAATAACCCGCACGCTCATAGCATAGGTATGCCCGTGCAGGCAACCACACTTCGGATGATCTGGTATGAAATGGCACGCCGAGAACCTGAGTTTTGCCTGCCACCCGTCAAGCTCTATCCACGTTAAACGGTCCATAGTCATCGCATCAAACCGTGCTTTTCATTTGAGTTTGTCAACTTGTTTGTTGGGCAGATCTGTATATAAAGACTCGTGGAGCGTGATAGAAGTATTTAGTTGCATGACGTTTTAAGTACACAGATGAGCGAGATGAAAAAGAGGCGTAATGATTACTATTACAAGCGGGCAAAATCTGAAGGATTTCGTTCACGTGCGTCATACAAGTTGATGCAGATTCAAGAACGCTACCATATCATACGAGAGGGCGATGTAGTGGTCGATTTAGGTGCCGCTCCGGGCGGGTGGCTCCAAGTGATTCTCGCTTTGAATGCAACAGCTATTGCGGTAGATCGCCAGCAAATAGCCCCTTTGGAAGGCGTAGTTTTTATCAAGGCAGATATCACTGCTGCTGAAACAGTCGAAAAGATACGGAGAGTTGCGGAGAGCGTTGATGTAGTCGTATCAGACGCGGCTCCAAACTTAAGCGGGGTTTGGAGCCTCGACCACGCGAGGTCAATCGATCTTGCACGATCTGCCCTAAAAGTAGCTGAGCGAACGCTTAGGCCAGGCGGCAATTTTCTCGTTAAGGTGTTCCAAGGAGATTTGTTTAACGCGTTCGTACACGAGATGAGCTCGTTTTTTAGCTTTACACGTGCCTTTAATCCGCAAGCATCACGGAAGCAGAGTGCTGAGATCTACTTGATTGGCAAACGCTTTAGTCGGCAACAGAGAAACGCGCTAGCATCAAACGTTAAGCAATAGGGAAGCTCCTGCTCTGACACGTGCCACAAAAACAGGAGTTCAATGCACGTAAAACTATTTATTCGCAGCGACGCTATAAAGAGACACCATACTTCAAGAGATACATCTCGTTCGTTGAAATACTCTGCTTAAGTAGCTAAAAAAAGAGGGCTCGATGGCGAAAAAAAGCACGACCGGTGTTATGACGAGGCTTTTGTTAATCTACCTCGTTGTAACGGTTCTATATACACTCCTTCGCAACCCGATAGGCGAAGCCATGAACTACGTTCTTGGAGGCTTGGTGACAAACCTCCATGTGCCGCTGTTTATTACAATATTGCTCCTCTCAGTTATAACAGGCGCCTATAGCTCGCTCCTCCTCAATCGCTTCGTTGACCAAGAAAAAGTCAAAGAATCACAAGCGGTCATGAAAGACTTTCAAAAAGAATACCGGGAAGCTCAAATCGCAGGTGATAAGGGTAAGTTAAAGAAGCTCGAGCCGCGGCGCGAGGAAGTGATGGCACTCAGTATGGACGTTCAGTCGCAGACAATGAAGCCGATGCCATACATCCTCGTTATCTCGCTCCCAATTTTTGGCTGGATGAGCTATATAATGTACAGCAGCACGTTGTCCTCGTACGTAGCGACGACCATTAACATGCCTTATTTTGGGCAGTTGGCGTACACGCAAGGCGTCATTCTCGGAATGCCCGTATGGCTCATCTGGTACCTGCTATGCTCATTGGTCTTTACACAAGTCATACGTAAGACATTAGGTATGTAACAAGCGTTTCGTTTACTGTATAGCTATCTCTCGATATAGCAGCAAAACGTTCGCACTAACTGAGACGTGTGTAGCCCGTTTCAATGTATTTGAAAGCTATCTGTCGGGAGGCATGTCATGGCTTTGAAGCATAGCATTGGCGCTTAGGTCGCGTAAAACCTTCTTTAGAGTTGTTACGTCCGCATCGGTTTTGACTGAAGTGCCTGAAAAATGGGTCCTGGATGCCTGGTAACCGCTACGACGCAACGCAGCCAAGAGCTGCTCAATCGGCATTGGAGGTTGCTGAAGTTCCTTAAGCAGTTCATGATAATCGAAAAACGTGACCGTGTCTAGCTCATCTATACATCGTTCAATAATCCGCTGGGCTTGCTTGCTTGTTCTAAAAACGCCAGCGGTTATCTTTGCTACAACATTTGCACAAAATTGGCGGTCGTGCAATGATCCAAGCCAGAGCGGACCTGCAAGATCGTGTTGAGCCTCGCATACCGCACAATCTGATATTCCGCTTGGGGCAAGCCCTGGGATGATGTATCTGTGTCCACACTTCGTGCAATGCCCGATATATCCAAGCTCGTTTATGCATTTGTCGGCTGCTGCTGCACCCGTACCAACCAAAACGTACGTTCGGTAGTAATGTCCTGTTGCGTGTGACAGCATTGGCACAATAGCTTTATCATATTTGACGATCTCTCGAGCGATTTTTCCAATGAGTATCCTTACTCCAGTCTCAGCGTGATACTCTGTGTTCGCTGGAACTGCAGAGTACCTCCTAACGCCCGCGTTAAAATGAGCTCCACTCAAAGGAGCGGTGTCAGTTGCTGTTACGCATAACATTTCACGCACAGATCTACAAGCTGCATCTATAAAAGGAGCTGGTGATCCAAAGGGATCTATGTCTACAACGCCAAATGTAGTCCTTGAAAGGAGCACATTAGCGTCAAGATGTGTAGCTTCAACGTTAGGATGTAACCTTTTCACGTTTTCCTTGATGAGGCGATATGCTTCGAGGTTGTTATCGTTGAGAGTGACGCTTAAATTCACTTCGTTAGAGACTCTAAGACCTCGAATTCCCGAACCTGCTAGAGCATCGAGGTATGTCAGGCGGTGTGCTGCGCTGCGCTCCTCAGCTAAGACTTTCATACAAGCCACGTTAATGTCCCTGCTCAGCTCCATCTGTGGATTGTAAAAGACTGGCGCTGATGATGGGGGATATGAAGCACTTAGATCTAAGCGCGGTACCAAGACTCGTGTCGTACCTTCAATAGCAAGGTCTGTTTGCACAAATAAAACTCGACTCCTTTGACTTAAGCTTGATCGGACTAACTTCATGTGAGTGAAACAGCTCTCACTCGATCGAAACCTCTGTTCGCTGATTATAGCTTTACCGTACTCTTTCAAACTTCCAGCGGTCGTTAAGTGGTGCCGTCGCATCGACCCCGACCTTTGTCGTTGTACCATCAGACGCTGCCCTCGGATCCAGCGAGGAGCCTCTGACGTTTGGCACCATCAAGATATCAACATCACCTCGTACTCGCGTAGCGATCGCGTATTCTACATCATTTTTGTTGTAGATATCGATATCTTCGTCGATCACAACAGCATGTTTCAGGCTGGTATGTGCTGCGAAAGCTGCCATAATGACGTTTTTCGCATCACCCTCAGTCTGCTTTTCTATCTGAATAATAGCGTGCAAATAGTGTCGCCCGCCCTCTGTCAATATAACGTTCTTAACTTTTGCAGCGCGTTGGCACGATTTTAAGATTAGAGGCTCATAAGGGATACCCATCAGAAGCGCGTGCTCAACGCTCGCTGGAAGGATGGAGTGGTATATGGGATCTCTGTTGGACTTCATGCAGGTTAGCTCTATGACGGGTTCCGGCCTAACAACGTCGTAAGTCCCTGTAAGGTCTACAAATGGCCCTTCCGCAGCCGTTTTTGTTGGGTGAATATGCCCTTCTAAAACGATCTCGCATGGCGGTACTGGCACTCCGTTCTCACACATCACAAGAGGTTGTACATCCTGCTTGAGCGCCGCCACATAATTAAACTCGAGGCCGCACGGCACCCTTGTTGAGACGCCGAACAGGGTCACAGGATCCACGCCGATGGCTATTGCCACGTTTAGGGACTCCCCTTTTTTCGCGCTTGCTCTGTGCATAAGGTAAGTATGGCGCGGAGGAACAAGCCGCACTGCAAGCGAGGTGCTGTCAAGCACCATCATCCGGTGGATTGATGCATTTACGTGTTCTCTGTATTTGGCGATTATTATGCCTGCCGTGACATAACGGCCGCCATCTCGTTCGAAAAATCTCATAATGGGCAGCTTGACTAAATCTGGGCGCGTTTTGCGCGGCCAGTTGAAATCCTGGATACTCGTTGTACCCGTCGGTCCTGTGTGCAACAATTTATTGATAAGACCTTTTTCGTCTACGTGCAGTGCATCAGCAAGGATCTTACGTGAACCGACGAGATTTACGATGGCTTTAGCCCCATCAACTCTTTCGAAAAACGTCGGCCCCTGTCCTTGTGCCAACCTAGGCGCCTCTAAAATCGGAGACACCTTATCCTCCACGATCGTAAGTTGACCTTGCTCTTTTAGGTGGTGGATGAATTGCCTCATCAGTCTCTCCATCGCTTTGAAAGAGAGTGACTTATCTGCAGTAAATCGAGCACACGCGCAACTATGATATCGATCAGATCGGAGATCGTAGATGGGCGTGTGTAGAATCCTGGACTCGCTGGAACGACTATCGCTCCGCACTGCGTTACTTTTAGCAGGTTACTCAAATGAATTGCATTTAAGGGCGTCTCACGGACAACGAGGATGAGTTCTCTCCTCTCCTTCAAGCAGACGTCTGCTGCCCGTGCAACGAGGTTCATAGAGACACCGCTTGCAATGCTGCCAACCGTTTTCATACTGCAGGGCGCTATAACCATGCCGTCTTCAAGACAAGAGCCACTTGCAATTGGTGCAGTAAAATCATTTTCATCGAACGTTTGCTCTGCTAATGATTTGACATAACTCAGGCTTGATGTGGTCTCAGCTTCTATGATTTTTTGGGCATTATTGGTTACCACAAGTTGTGTTTTTTCTTGCAGCTCTTGTAACACTTCTAATAACCGAATACCATACTGAACGCCACTCGCCCCGGTAATAGCAACTGTAATCATTTAAGATCCTCAATCATCCTATCCACGAGCGCAAGTGCATCTTTTACGACGTTAGTGATCTGTTCTTTGGAAGGATTAGTCAAATGAATTCCTACAAGCACGGCGCATGCACGTTTGAGGTGTTCCGCAATACGTGAAGCCGCCTCCTTCGCAATACAATCATCCTTATGACCGGGCATGGTAATTACTGAGACATAAGACCTCGTCGCAAACCCGCCCACGGCAACGGCCCCAAGGTGAGATTCTCCTCCAGTAATGACGACGAGTAGATCGTGACCGATCACTGCTGCTGTAAGTTCCAGCTCCACTGGACCAGAATTCTTTCTTAACACTAAGCGTTCGTCCGGCATATCTACGCCCCTACACCACCAAGTTGTGTTGCGCCTGCGCCTGAAGACTGAGAAGACAGGGAACATTCGATGCGCTCTGAATAACGTGCTTACACTCTTGGACTTCAGGCTTTGTAAAGCCTTCGTTTAAATGAAGCGACTGGGGCTACTGGCTTACAGGCCGCGATTATCCTCATTACGAAAATTACGAACTCATGGAAAGGACGGCCTTTCGCGCGTGGTTGCACTCGTTACAGAAAGCAGATAGCGCTTTATGTATAGAATTCTATTCGATACGAGGGATAAAACTTGCTTGTGCTATCTGGAGGGACGGGGGGTCCTAAGTTACTTAGAGGATTACTCACCCTTCTGCCTGAAAAGGAGCTAACCGCCATCGTTAACACAGGCGATGATATGTGGGTCTCAGGCAATCTCGTATGTCCTGATGTAGATACAGTCATCTACACGGTAGCTCGAATCGTTACAGAACGTTGGTGGGGAATACGAGACGACACATTCAGAACGTACGAAGAACTGGTCAAGCGTGGCTATGACGAGGAGATGATCGTGGGAGATCTTGATAGGGCCACGCATATAATGCGAACGCAGCTGTTACGCCAAGGTATTACCTTGACACAAGCTACACGCCAGATTTGCAGGTCATTCTCCGTCGAAGCGACAGTGCTTCCGATGACAGATGACTTTGTCCCAACCACGGTGATCACTGACCGAGGTGAAATGCACATTCAAGACTTTCTGATCAAATATGAGCGAAAGCCAAGGGTGTTACATGTAAACCCCAAACATGGTACGATGACGCCACAGGTACGAGCTGCTTTTGAGTGCCACGACTCAGTCGTTATTGGACCATCAAACCCAGTATCAAGCATAGGAACTATACTAAGCGTTGAAGGCGTAAAAAAGGCGCTCAAGGACAGCTTCGTAATTGCTATAAGTCCAATAATACGGGGAGAGCCTGTAAGTGGCCCCGCACGGCAGTTTATGGAAGCAGAGGGGCTCCCTGTGACCTCATTGGGTGTCGCTCAATTCTACGAAGACTTTCTGGATGTCTTGGTTGTGGATACAAGCGATTCTGACGTCGAAAGCCACACGAAGCCCGAAGGGTTGAGTGTAGTGCACCATGATATACTCATGCACAGAATTGAACAAAGCAAAGCGCTTGCTGAAAAGGTGTTAGCCATAATCAAGCAACGTGGCGACTAATAGTTCGCTGCGCTCGTGCGGACAAATAAATTAAATAGCAGCGGTCCATACTACTAAGTAGCGAAGTCATAAGCCTTTTAATCAGAAATGCGGCCAATCTGGAACGTTAGCTGCCCCGGGACTTCTCAAAGAGGTTTT
>JAJRBK010000208.1 GCA_028679495.1 Methanobacteriota archaeon | reverse complement strand
TAGGTGTTACAATTTTCACATTTTGTGCCGACAAGGTTATACCTATTCGGAATTTCTCTCCAAAAACGTGGGACGGTCATACAGTCACCTCGCTAGAATATGGACGACTACAGTGCCACCTGTGCCGCCAACGTTGTGGGTTAACCCAACTTCAGCTCCATCAACCTGCCTTTTTCCGGCATCGCCTCTGAGTTGCTCAACGATCTCTACAGCTTGCTTGACCCCTGTAGCCCCGACGGGATGCCCACAAGCCTTTAGCCCACCACTCGTATTAATTGGAATCTTACCACCAATAGCCGTCTCGCCTGCAATTGTTGCAGGGCCACCTGCCCCCTTTTCGAAGAATCCTAGATCTTCAATTGCCATTATTTCAGCGATAGTAAAGCAGTCATGCACTTCAGCCACGTCTATTTTTGACCTTTGTAGCTTTGTCATCTTGAAGGCACGATCCGCTGCAACGGTAGTCGCGTCGATGCTTGTCAAGCTCCGTCGGTCGTGCAAAGAGATACTATCGCTTGCTTGAGCGGCTGCCTTGATATAGATAGGCGTGTCTGTGAATTCTTTCGCCCTTGCGGCAGGAACTAATACGACGGCAGCTGCGCCATCCGTTATAGGACTGCAGTCAAAAAGCCTAAGAGGATCAGCGACGAGTGGCGAATTGACGACCGTTTCTATCGTGATTCTGTTTCTGAATTGTGCTCGAGGGTTCATCGAACCGTTGTAATGGTTTTTGACGGCGACTTGGGCGAGCTGCTCTCGCGTGGTCCCAAATTCATGCATATGCGCCCGGGCCATCATGGCATATAGCCCAGGGAAAGTAGCACCGACTGCAGCCTCCCACTCCCTGTCAGCAGCGGCCGCGAGCGCATCCATTGCTTTTTCCGCGCCGATGTCGGTCATCTTTTCTATACCCGCTGAGATGACGACGTCGTGGTAGCCCGAAGCGACCGCGATTACCCCGCTCCGCAGCGCAAGGCCCCCTGAGGCACACGCCGCTTCCACCCGGGTGCTTGGTACATTATTTGCAGTAAGTCCGGAATAGTCTGCGATAAGCGCCCCGACGTGCTCTTGCTCGAGGAATATTCCTGAGCTCATGTTTCCGCCATAAAGTGCCTCTATCTGAGCACCGCTCACTCGGGCATCTGCAAGAGCCATCAAGCCTGCTTCGATAAACAGGTCGCGAAAGCTTTTATCCCACATTTCGCCGAATTTTGTGCATCCTATCCCGACGATGGCTACTTCTCTCATCATAAATCGTTTTGTTGTATGGTTAACCCTTAGAGCACTATCTTATTCTTGTGTTTAGCGTAAAGTGCATAATCTAGATAAATTGGGGCTTCAAGCAGCTCTGCAACAGTTGGAGCAAGACCTTGGATATTGCTGATCTCCTTTGTCACCTTAATGGTGAACGAATCACTGCCCGCCCCCGATCCAAAAGCGGTCATAAAGATGCGACTCCCAGGTTCAGCAACGTCTAGCACCGATGCTAATCCAATCAGTGCTGACCCGGAGTATGTATTCCCCAATCGTTCTACCATTAGACCTTGTTTCAGCTGATCTTGTGAAAAACCAAGCGTAGAGGCAACCGAGCGTGGGAACTTGCCGTTTGGTTGATGAAAGACCACATAGTCGAAGTCCTCTGGTGTGCTGTGTGTCTTTTCCAGCAATCCTCGCGCTCCTGCCAAAACGTGCTTGAAATAGCCCGGCTCACCAGTAAACCTTCCCCCGTGCTTTGGATATTGCTGGCCTTCGCGCCTCCAAAAGTCAAATGTGTCAGTTGTGAATGAATATGTGTCCTCAATTTCAGCGATGACGTGGTTCTTTCCTATGACGTAAGCCGCACCACCGGCGGCTGCGGTATATTCAAGGGCATCTGCGGGCGCTCCTTGAGAGGTGTCCGCTCCTATCGCCATGCCGTATTTGATGTAATCAGCAGCGACCAGCCCTAAGCACGTCTGTATTGCAGCAGTTCCCGCTTTGCACGCGAATTCAAAGTCAGCAGCCATAAGCTCTGGTGTTGCTCGAATCGCTTCAGCAACGATCGTCGCCGTCGGTTTGACCGCATAAGGGTGAGATTCGCTGCCGACAAATATCGCTCCAATTTCAGCACCCTCTAAGCCAGATCGACGAAGGGCTGAGCGAGCAGCTTCGACCGCGATGGTAGCAGTGTCTTCATCTCGGTCTGGGACTGATTTTTCTAATACGCGCAATCCTTTTTTAATGTCGTTGGGGTCATCTCCCCACACTCGTGCAATCTCTTCGACTCTGATCCTGTATCGGGGTATGTACACGCCGTACGTTGTAATCCCAATCGGCACTTTTTTTGCTCCTAAACAGATCTTCTGTGATTCAATAAATTAGCAAAATATGTTGCGTCTGGAATGCTCAATCTAAATCGGGAGCACCTTTAAATGCACATAAAACGCTGCTGGCAATCTCTAGATTCTATACTTCTATATGTTTCGCGCGCTATTTAATAACTTTTGCAGAGGCGACCCGCCCCTCAGTTAAAGTGAGATTTAAGCAGTGGGGCCACCGAGATTTGAACTCGGGTCTGAGGACCCCCAGTCCCCAAGGATAACCAGGCTACCCTATGGCCCCTTCGTATTGAGTATGTTGTAACCCTATATTACTTCTATTCACTAAGACGTGTTATCGCTCTTTTTGCAACTGCAACGGCTCTTTTTTGCTAAGCGCTCTTGGCTTTTCAGGCTCTGTCGATCTTGGGATCGGCGTTAATATGCATTCGAGTTGTAAAAAAAGTAAACGCATGAAATATGTGTATTAGACTAGCTTGATACTTTGCACTGGCGAACTTAGCAAAAACTCGCCCTGTTCGATCTTCTTTTTGAGCTCTCGCGTCAATTTGTCTGCATTTGATCGATCTGATTGTCTCAGCGTTACTGGAATTTGCAGTCCATTTAGATCGATAACCCCCAGATCACCTTTGAGAGCGCCAAAAGAACAAGAGGACAAGCAAGCGCCGCACCGCACGCATTCTTTGCGATCTATTCCTTCATTCGGTTTGAATGCCGCGGTTGGACAATTCTTCACGACTTGACACTCTTCGCAATTTTCACATGCTTTCTTTGAGTAACTTATCCGCCCGTATTCTTTCTGCCAGACGTCGCTGTATCGTGCATAACCCAGCCTCTTACGCCCATTCACATCAACAATAGGCAGGGGAATCTGATCATCTGGACGGCTTGCGTGCTCAAGCACAGACGTGTTAAGAATCGGAATGGGGATTGCCCACGAACAGAACACGTCAGGACCGGCGGACGTATTAAAGCCACCAACATACCTAGGGTTCATGCCCTTTAGCGGTGCATACCCTGAAAGGTTCGGCATCTGGGCGGTACTTCGTGTTCCTGTCCCTGTCACGAAGCCTACAGCGCCGTTGAAAAGGGCTTTTGTGCCAACTCCGATAGTTTCGAGTTGAGGGTCTTTTTCCAAGGGATTTAGCTCTCCACATCCAGAGAAGCTTGCTTCCTTATACGGACCTTCGAGACACGTAACAGAAAAAATGGATTTGATGCAACTTTCGTTTGGATTAACGAATGCATTGTAGTTCTTAAAAACGTTGCGAGTAGCTGAGAGCCTCGCAAATTGCATATTGCCAAGGCTTGTCTGTCCTTCTATGTGGAGCCCTGTAGTTGTTAATATGTCAAAGTCGATATCGTTCCCTTTTACAATATCGCGAAAAAGATGGCCCCCTCCATATTTA
>JAJRBK010000207.1 GCA_028679495.1 Methanobacteriota archaeon | reverse complement strand
TATTACACGTGCCAAGAAATATGCTCAAGGTCATACTCTGGCGGAACGTGCTCCTCCGACGTGCCGCTTCAGTTTGATCGCTCCCACACGTAGTAGCATCAGACGCTACGCACGACAATGGATCTCATCAGCGCCTGTCCTATCTACTCTCAAGCCGAGACTTCAGCGTTTCCCAATCCCGTGCATTGAGAATGCGCTCAGCGAGATTTAGTGCATTTTGAAGCGCTGCGGTGGGTACACTTTCCTTCATATGGGCAAAGAGGGACACGAGCTCCTCGACGTTGGTGGCGGCAATGACCATCACGAGATTTGCCTTCGCCTGTTCGGGCGGCACATCGAAAGAGGTCTGGACCGCACCGGTAAGCTCCTCTGTCGTGCTGAGGTTCCACAAGGCGGGCTGGGCACGTTCCTCCTCCTTGTCGAGGTGATGCAAGAAAAAGGCTATGAAGCGGTTCAGCGCAAGATAAAATTCAAAACCCAGCGCCCGCTGATTCTCAGGCTCCGACTGTTTACGCGTTACGTCTAAATGAGTTATGAGGTGGTCAAAACGATTATGCGCTTTGCGATGTTCTTCCTCGAGGTGCTCAGCACAGCCCGGAACCTCACTGGCCAACAGCGGGTGAAGGCCACGTTCCTCCCATTGGTGATGAAGGCGCATCTGCGCTCCGACTGCTTCAAACTCGTAGTAAAATGCGTCTAATGCCGCTTGGTCAGCGTAGTCGAGAGTTCCCGCTTTTGTGGATACCCTAAACAGGCGGGCACGAAGACCCTTATGAATAGGAGTATAGAGCGCTAGATGGATGGCCATACGTCGTAATCCATAGCTGATGTGATAACACTTGCCCGCTTTGTTAACGGTCTTGGCGATAGGACAAAAGCTATTTGAGGAGAAATTCAGATCGATGTGGTTTGCCATAAAATCAGTGGGGCTGCAACGCGTCGAAACTGAGCTAAGTGTAACCGGCGAGATTACCCGCTTCGGAAAGGCCCAAGGCTTCACAGGCACCACTAGCAACACTGCGCGACCCCACGTAGCCCAGCAGCGGCGTGCAATGGGGACGGGGCAAGGGATCATGACGAACCCGCGGCGATTCTGTGGTCTGGAAAGGCTCCTACGCGGGCAAAACCACAGCGGGAGGTCAGAAGTACATCGGTACAGTGACCTTTATGAAGATGTCTTGGAAGCTTGCGTGGCTCAACCAAACCATCAGCATTATGGAGGGCGCAGGCGAAGCAGATCCCACTAAGGTCGGCACCAACGTATTTTACGAGTGGAGTTAAGGGCCTGGCTAAAAGTGTAGCTTTATCTGCATAGGGGTGTAAATTTATCGAATAGGAGTAGTTATGAGGAGGATCGCGCTCGCGTTTATCGCTCTGTCATTGACGTTAAGCGTGCTCGTTGCGGGATGTGCGACCCCTGCCACCAAGGATTATAGCACGTATTTTCATAATGAGATTAGTCAGGGTAACGAGACTGTTACTGTAAGCCGTATGTCAAAAAAAACGGACAGCGTTTACACTGGCGCATATAGGGACTGGCAGTCTACACACATCTATACCATTGAGGTGGCACAATCAGAAGCCGCCGCAAAGGAACGATTCGGTCAGCTCGTGCTTGAGAAACAAGATGATGGATATTCATCATCACGTATCGTAACAGACAGTCCCAATTACTCAGCTTCTTGGTCTGGAACTAAAGGAGACGTCAGCGTAAGCGGGTCACAATATCTGATTCTGTATAAATACGATTCAGATATTAGAGAGTGGCTTGTCGAAACGATACAAAACTAGGAGGCTTTTTTACTTGAGATATAGGCCACGTTTAACCGCTACAACCTATATGATCGAGGCATCGCTTAGGATACAAAACATCCAGTTTTACGGTCACATCAAATGTTACTAGGAGGCCGGAGCCGCCCACGCTCCGGCGGTAGTCCTCTCTTTAGAATAGGTGGTTAGGCGCAGATTCATGACGGGGAGCATAGCTTAAGCTTTTCGTTTTGCGAGTGGCACGCATGAAGAATTCGGCCCGGACTCCGATAACATCAACTAACCGCGGGAGCGGCTTTCGTGCCTAGAGTCTCTCACGCGGTCATTTAAGCGTCATCTGCTCCCAAGATGCACACGTCTCCACAATTCCGTATATCTGTCGTAAACCTGCTCCGGTAACGGATGCTCTAAAACCGCCACTTGATTCGTTCCGAAACTCTGTCGAAGCTTGTATTATGCTCCGGTTGCTGTTTCGAATTCGCTCGTCAGAGCAGAGAATGATGGATTCTGACGAAGAAGATCGCGCTATCGCCATAGGTGTGAATCCACTCTATTTGTGCTGCTGAGAGAGTACCCTTCCAGTGGACTTGTCCGTCGCCATTAACGATTGAATGCGCTATTTCTATAGAACACGGGCTCGACCTGTCATTTCGTGCTACTAGGGCCACCCGTTTGTCTGCCGATTCTTTGCCCACGTTCGCGTCGGCGGAGACTTGATCGGTCTCTGTGTCAACGGTGAGTTCGCCGTATTTGTAGTCCCCTATCGCTATATCAAACAGCTGAATGGCTGAGTCGTCCGTTGGCGCAGCTGTTGCCTCTGTAGTGGCTG
>JAJRBK010000206.1 GCA_028679495.1 Methanobacteriota archaeon | reverse complement strand
TAAAGACAACCTTGCGGTGGAAGGCAACAGAGCGGTCAGAGATTAGGCATGCGGCGGTGTTTAGAGGCTGGGAGATTCTCATTCTGCGCAACTGATAGACCACGTAAATAGGTATCGACCGTGCAAAAGGCCATGGTTGCGAGGTGCCTGCCAGCAAGCGTTGTGTCAGCAAGATTTTAAAACTTCCTGCTTGCATCGATGCAGAGGCTCTTATAGCGAGCAAGTAAGATTTATATGTGCTTCGCAGCAAACACTATACACACAAGTTTTTTGGCCTGATCCTAGCTTGAGTGATAATCGTCATCTGGCAATTTTAGCACAAAAAAATGGAACGACTTTTAGAACGCGCACGCGAATGTGCCGAAGCACTTCAAAAACAGGACGAAGTCCTTGTAGTCTCACACGTTGATGCCGATGGCTTAGCGTCAGCAGGGCTAGTGTGCCGCGGGCTGGATAAATTAAACATCGGCTACCGAGTGCGGATCGTAAAGCAGCTTGATGTCGCTGCTCTTGGCGCTCTTTCGGACGCTGATGCTATCGTATTTACTGACTTGGGCAGCGGACATCTTGACCTTATGGATAGTCTGGGAGCGACGTGCATCATTGCGGATCATCATCAACCAACGGGAAGGTCGAAGACCGCATTCCACTTGAATCCCCATCTTTTTGGCTTCAACGGCGCTACTGATTTGAGCGGGTCAGGGACTGCTTACTTGATGATGAGGGCACTGGGAAGCAACGAAGAGCTTTCCGACCTGGCAATAGTTGGAGCGGTCGGTGATTTGCAGCACATAAGAGAAGGGGGCTTACGGGGGGTAAATAAGCTCATTCTCCAAGAAGCAGAGAAGAATAGAACCGTTGCAGCAGAGAGGGATCTACAAGCATTTGGCAGGCAGACCCGCCCTATTCATAAGCTGCTAGAGTACGCCTCCAATATTTACGTTCCGGGGGTGACTGGAAATAGTGAGGGGACTCTACGTCTCTTACGACAGTTAGATATTCAGCTAAAAAAAGACGGAAGGTGGAGAAGGTGGATCGATCTAAGCAGCGGCGAACGTCGTAAGATTATTTCTGCGCTGATGCAGCGATGCCTTTCATATGGGATTGCTCCACAGAAGGTTCAACGCCTAGTCGGAGAAGTATATACGCTCCTAGGTGAAGCCGAAGGGACTGCGCTTCGAGATGCTTCTGAATTTTCAACATTACTTAACGCAACGGCCCGCTATGGCTTCGAGGATATAGGAGTCGAGGTCTGCCTTGGCGACCGAGCAGAGAGCTATACGAAAGCATACGAGCTCCTCTTGATGCATCGAGAGAATCTTGTGAAGGGAATAAACTTTGTGAAGCAAACAGGCGTTACTAGGCTCTCAAACTTACAGTACTTTCACGCAGGAGATCAAATCAGGGACACTATTGTAGGCATAGTTGCTGGGATGTGCAAAAGCGTAGCAGGTATTGATGGCCGCCTCCCGATCATTGGTTTGGCGAACGCTGAAGACGGGGTTAAAGCCTCTGCACGAGGCACACAAGAACTCGTTGAACGGCGCTTAAACTTAGCCAAAGCAATGAGTGAAGCAGCCATTTCGGTCGGAGGCGCAGGTGGCGGACATGATATTGCCGCGGGAGCCACTGTTCCATATGGACGTGAGGAGGAGTTCTTAGTTTTTCTCAATAAGCTGATTGGGGAGCAGGTGTCGTAATTGACTAATCACAGTTTGTACTTCATATAATCAATATCTGCTAAACCTGAAATTGCTTTCGTGCGTATATCCAAGCCGCTTTCCTTGACTGCGGCCATCGCGTTCATCCCCCCAATTATTGCAACACCGATGTGGCCTCTACTCACCGGCATCTCAAGTAGATCAGTATTAGGCTCACCGACCTCGAGAATGCCTTTAAAACCAGCGTCTATAAGATCAGATAGCACGCCTTCTAGGTGATCTTTTGCTACCATGGGGACTTCTCGGACACTTGCCAGAACCTTTCCTGACCCGCTATGTATCATATCAAGAACAGACGTCAGCTCCTGAGACAAGAGCACGTCATGCGGATCCAGTGTGGTCGAATCGTAACGAAGAATTTCCGTAAATCGCACCGGTTTTTTGTCAGATACTTGTACGATGCCACCGCATACAGGGTTTACCGGTATCCCTGCCTTAAGCAGCACGCCATCAATTGTGATGCTGCAAATTGTAAAAATGCCGCTAAAGCCCGCGGGGACATTATTTCCTTGAAAAGTTTCGCCTGCTTCAGCAATCTCCACAAAAGGGGCTACGTTCAGCCCTGAAGCATACACGAGCTTAAGCAGTTTTAAGGCGCGATCTAAGTCAGCCGAAGGTACAAAAGATGTATTAAATGCAACTGTTCCATCCCCGGTGTTTGGATCAAACGTAATACCATAGATGAGTTCCTCAATTTTCGATGACATGAATTTTAAGTTCATTGAGTACCCCTAAGTATTTTAAATCTTCTTAACGAGGGCCAAAAAGAGTCTCAACGGCGTATCGACCGTCGATTCTGGTAATTGGGTTTATCAGCTTGAGTTCTTGAATAGGAAATCCCGGTTGCCCCGCGTTATAACGTCTCCAGACTTCATGCCACGGAACAAAATGCGCTGCCTTGGATTTCCCTGATCCCATCCTCAGCTCTACAGCAAGGAAGCCTTGTCTTCCCGATTGTTTGATAAAACCGTGCATCTTCTCGACCTGGTGCTCACCTTTTTTGTCCACGGTGAAATGCTGTGAAAAATATAAAGCCGAGAGTCCCTTACTCGGCGAGATGCTCTTGCATTCGATACCGAGGTAAAACCGGCGATCTTGAGAATCCACCAAGATATCGAGCATCTGCTGAGAGAAACGATGCTGTTTCATCCTGTATGCGACAGCATCAATCCCATGCTCGCTAAAAGACTCATTAAAAGACCTAACAAGCTCTCTCTCAAAGTTGCTCATTGTTTGAACTTTGTTTTCCCTAGTATATAGGATATCCGCAAACCAGGAACGAACGGCGTACAAGATAGCAGCACATAGTTAGCCAGTTGTGAGGTTTTATTCCACAAAAAAAGCGTCTCCCTTACGCTTGAAGAAGCCCTCTTGCTCGAGTTTGGTGAGGTTTGTTTGTATCGTGTCTGGATTTCTACGTAGAATTTGTACAAGTTCAGTCTCCGTTATACCAGGATGTTCCACAATTAAAGCTAAGATAGCGCCGCGCAGCTGTCTATTCGACCCTTGAAACGAAGCTTGTTTTTTATGATGGGCACTCATGCGGCTTGGGTTGCCGTATTTCTTCTTGAGCATCACCCCATAGTCCATAAGGGCGTAGAACCACTCGCGTGGGTTTGAGCGGTCAAGCGTTTGTTCAATGAGCGGACATATCTCGTTATCTCTAGTTCCCAGTTTGCCTGCAAAAAACGTATGGAGAAATACTGTGCGGATGTTGGTTTCTATAAAAACGGCGGGCTCATTGAACGCGAACGCTCGAATCGCTCCTGCAGTCGTCTTTCCGATCCCTGGCAGATTTTGCAGGACCTGATCGTCTGATGGGAGCTTTCCGTCGAATTCATTGACGACGATATCGGCAACCTTTTTCACGGCAATCGCTCGCCTGTTGTATCCTAGCCCGCGCCAAACATCCAATACCGCCTGTAAAGGCGCCTTTGCAAGCCCTTCAAAGGTCGGAAAACACTGCAGGAACTGCTCGTATTTACGCAACACTCGTTCCACTTGAGTCTGTTGCAGCATTACCTCTGATACTAGTATCTTATAAGGGTCATTGGTTTTCCGCCATGGGAGGTCCCTCCCACG
>JAJRBK010000205.1 GCA_028679495.1 Methanobacteriota archaeon | reverse complement strand
GGCGCCCATTGCTGCAATGTCGCTCAAGCTTGCCGCGGTCGCCATCCATCCCACTTGATATCCGGTCATCTCGCGCGGGAAGTGCGTTTTCTTGTGCAGCATATCGGTGGTGACGACCAAGTAGTGATCATCGAACGCGATCGCTGCGCAGTCGTCCGCTCCCGCACACAGGGCCGCACTACAATCGATCTGCTCTGCGATCAGTCGGACGAGGGAGCGTTCACCAAGTTCACTCACTCTCATTCTAAGTGCCACGTGAGACTTTATACCCAATAAGAGCTTCTACTCTCCTACAACGTCTCATAGGAGTGGTTCCAATGAAGGTGTCTCCAGAATGCGTTCCGTGCCTCATCTCGCGGGTGCTCTACGAGGCCAAGCTCTCAACCACTGATGCACACACGCAACTCAAAGCAGAGGAAGCAGCAGTGAGAGCGATGTGCAATGGGTCCTTAGAGGGGCCTATAGCACTGCTGTCAACCGCGGTACACCGAGCCGCTTATCGCGTGCTCGGCGATGATGATCCATACCGGGGCGTGAAACAGCTTGCCAACGAGACTGCGATGAGGCTCTTGCCGACGGTGCAATCAATCATCAAATCGAGCGGCGATAAGTTCCACAGTGCTGTCATTGCAGCTATTATTGGGAACACCTTTGATTTCGGGGTCATGGGCTTTGAGGTCGTAGTCAATGACTTTGAGAAGGAGGTCGCCGCGATTTACCGTCACGGCCTTGATATTGATGATACTCGTGCGATGAAACCTCTGCTCAGCAACGTCGTTTACGTAGCCGACAATGTGGGGGAAATCGTATACGATGGACTGCTCATAGAGCAGATACGCGACCTTGGAGGGCATGTAACGCTTGTAGTGCGCGGCGCCCCCATTCTCACCGATGCGACGGTCGAGGACGTATGGAATTTCGGCCTTGATAAAGTAGCCAACCGGGTGATGACGACGGGTTCAAACGCGGTGGGCATCAAGCTCGATGAGGTTCCTGCCGACCTTAAGCAGGCGCTATCGGATGCGTCGCTCATTGTCGCCAAGGGGATGGCAAACTTTGAGATGCTTTCTGAGTACGAGTTCAGGCCGGTTGCCTACTTGATGCGGGTCAAGTGCAAGCCCGTTGCAGACGCAATTGGCGCGCGTGTTGGAGATTTCATCGCACAGCTCGTGCGCTAACCAGCGTTACGGCGTCCACAGGAAGGCAACGGCGTTATTTAGCATGTGCACTGTGATCGGTGCTATCAGATTGCCGGTCTTTTCGTATACATACGCAAGCACGATGCCTATGACAAAGAGGGGGATAAAGGCTCTCCATTCAAGATGAATAAACGAGAAGAGCGCAGAACTCAATAAGATCGCATATCCTGGCTTAACGCGATCCCGAAAGGCCTTATATAGATATCCCCTGAACACGATTTCTTCGGCAATGGGAGCGATGAGTACCGCTGATAAAAAGAGAACAGGCAGCAGTCCTGGCTCCATCGCTGTCTGCGAGAGTGCTTGCTGGGTCGGATCGACCCCGACCAGTTGTTCAATGGGAATGCTCACGACCGTCGCCGCAACGAAGGCAACGACAAATCCGGCGACGCCGAACAGGAGGGCACGTGGCACCTTTTCTCTCGTAAGTCCAAGCGAGGAGAGGGGCTCTTTGTAGAACCAGAGAACGGCCGCTACGATCAGTACTATGGCAACAACGTTCGCTACGATTAGTATCCAAAAGGTCCAAGACGTAAAACCGCCCGACGTTAAGCGGAGCGCGTCACGGGAGGAGATGACGCCCGCTTGAATAAGGAGCGGCGGCAAAATCAGCGCTACGCCATACTGAGCGGTGAAATAGAGGACGATACCAAGCAGGAGTGACCACTTTCGTCGCGGTGGGGTGCGCCGCACGTATGTATCATACGGGCCTGTCGGATGGAACTCATCCCAATCGATTGGCCCAGGTTGAGCGTCGTCGCGTTGATCGAAAGGCATCTGTTTCGCTTCTAGCAACATCGCTGCTTAACTATAAACCCTTGCCCTACCATCGAGGCAGCGCTCCTCTAGGAAGCGGGATTTCAGCTCGAGCCAGTCACTGCTCAGATGAGACAGGACAAGGGGTTCTGTTCAGTGCGCTGCTTGCCTGACGGCGAATTTGGAACCAATGGGTGTGCAATCGGCTATCCAACGAAGCGCCTCCCGCCGGTCGAACGTCCCGCTGCTCGTGAAGTCACCAATTGGACTGACTAACGCTGAACGCTTCAGCTGCGTGAAAGTCGCTTCGGTTAGCCGGCGAGTGCGTGATCTCCCCACCACTCTCACGTTAATGCGGCTTGTCCGACGAAGGGTGGGAAGACGCGAAGACTCGTGTAAGGGCAAAGTTAGTCACTTATTGTCACCGAAGAGATAAATGAGGAAGGCACGGTAACGCAGACGATTACAAAAAGGTCAGCTACACGCGAGATTGATAAACCTACGACCGGGGCGACGGTATCTTTATGATCACAGAACATGCATGGTAGATATACAATTGAGAACTAGGTGATTATAAAACATGAAACGACAATGGGGCAGAGATGTCGGTCTTTCAGCCCGTATGCTGCTCACGATGATTCTGCTCGGCATTATTTACGTGGCGTTTATCGGACTCATCTTGCTCTATGTTCGCAACATAGCGATCGTAGGCGTATTTGTCGCTCTCTTTCTCGGAGCACAGTACTACTTCTCAGACCGGATTGTACTTGCTGCAAGCGGCGCTCATATCGTCAGTGAAGACGAAGCCCCTGAGCTTCATAGCTTGATCGAACGTTTATGTGCGATGGCAGATCTGCCGAAGCCGAAGATAGCGATTGCAGATAGTCCTGTCCCTAACGCTTTTGCAACAGGACGCAACGAGAAACATGCTGTTGTAGCAGTCACGAGCTCTCTACTTCAAAGACTTGATGAACCTGAAATTGAAGCCGTCCTTGCACATGAGCTCTCCCACATAAAAAACAGAGACATGCTTGTTATGACCATCGCAAGCTTTGTCACTACGATCGCAGGGTTTCTCATGCGCTACTGGTTCTTCATAGGAGGAATGCGGGACCGAAGAGATAACATCGTCCTCTTCTTCATCGCGCTCGCAGCCATATGGGTTCTCAGCTTCTTGGTCACGCGGGCGCTTTCACGTTATCGCGAGTATGCTGCAGATCGTGGATCAGCCATAATCACCGCGCATCCGGCGAACCTTGCAAGCGCGCTCCTCAAGATCAGTGGCTACGTTGAGCGCGTTCCAACAGAAGACATCCGCAAAGTCGAGGGCATCAGCCAATTCTTTATAATACCTGCCGTGTCCAGAGGCTCCATCTTAAACCTATTCTCAACCCATCCACCTATCGAAAAGCGGATTGAACGGCTGCGGCAGATGGAAGCGCAACTCGCGGGCCAATCCTCCTAAGTGGTAGCGCCCCGTCGTGGTGCTTCACGCGTTAGTCCGTAGGATGTCTAAGACCTCACTCATATCGTGGATCTCGAAATCAGGCACGATCCCATACTTGGCCGGGCGCCGTCTTCGGTTATACCATATCGCGGTCAGCCCCACTGCTCGTGCCCCGAGAACGTCCGAAGTGACCATATCTCCCACAAAAGCAGTTGTCTCTCGCTGTGCTCCCATCCTACGCAACGCCTCATGAAAGATGCGAGCGTGAGGTTTATACACGGCAAGCTCTTCAGAGGTCACAATTTCCTCAAAAAAATCGCGCACGCCGTTAAGATGCGCCAGTAATTCTTCAGTGTCCCCATTTGAGACCATGCCAAGGCGGTACCCGCTCGCGCAAAGTGTCTCAAGTGTCGACAAGACGCTCGGAACGATCGTCACAGCGTCATCGAGCATCGTTTTGTAGATCCGGTTAAATGCCGCAACGTCGCGTGCAGAGAGGGTGATTCCATAGCGCTGAAAGACGTTTTTCGTGCTTATACCGTAAAGATCACGCAAGTTTTTAAACTCGCCACAATACGCAACTACGTCGCTAAACGCGCTTTCAAACTCCTCATTCCAATGAACGTGGAGCTCATCGGTTGAGAGGGCCGTGCCAAAGAGCGCTTGAGACCGCTCAACGACGTAATCAGTGATATCTCGATGGTAGGTGCCTACATCGAGAACTGTACCATACGCATCGAAAAGGACGGTCTTTATCTCGTTCATCTAAACATGAGTATGCGTCTAACGCTAAATAGCTATACGTGCCTCTAATGTCGCGCCTAAGTGTGTACGAAAGGCCGCCGGTGATACACACAGAACGTGCAAGAGACCTGCTCTTTAGCGCATGCTACGATGAACGAATAAAATTTGGATTATTTTTAT
>JAJRBK010000007.1 GCA_028679495.1 Methanobacteriota archaeon | reverse complement strand
TTATATTGATGCAACAAAAATCATCGACCGATATGTTTCGAAGTTTTTTCCCGAGTGAACGAAAATGGACCAGCTTATAAGACCGATTGGTGTTGTGCACTCTGATATAAAACAGTCGCGTGACATGCCGCTCCAAGGAGTGCCCGCAGTCATCGAAATCTATGGTGAGTTCCTCGAAGGGCTGCGCGGCACAGAGGAAGATACGCATATAAACGTCATTGGCTGGTTTGACAGAGCTGAGAGGGGGCCACTTGTGGTAACGCCTCGGAAGATCCGGAAGATCAACCCAAAACTAGGAAAACGGGGCGTCTTCTCCTTGCGTTCTCCGGTCAGACCCAACCCACTCTCCCTCTCAGTTACGCGTCTTCTTAGGGTGGAGACGCCCTTGCTCTATGTGGAAGCGCTCGATCTCATCGATGCCTCACCGATTATTGACATTAAGCCTTATTCAGCTGGATGGGACGCGGTCTTTTGGGCGCGTGATAAGCACTCGTGTCTTGTCGCTCAAGACGCGGTATCAGAAGAAGCTTTCGCAGCGCTGACACGCGAGGCATACAACTTTCACGGCGAAAGGTGTGCCGCTACCGCCGCCGCGGCGAGGATTGTGTACGACGCTGCAATCGAGCTTGAGTCGGATCTACGTGACCTGACTCTGGAACTCCCTCGAAACGCGGACCCCCACTTAGTAGACAGCCTTATAGGCACAACTCGTGCGACGCCAGGCAACGCGCGGCTCTCTATATGCGGTGACACAAGGGAAGTTATTATATCGTCACTAGGGCGGTCCATTAGCTACCGCCTGCTTGACATCCTCGATTGGGATCCAACACGCATTTTGAGCTCGCCTCCTGAGACCTTGTTTGAGCGGGTTGGCTAAAAGCGTCCAGCGGTCACTGAGCAAATAAGCCTAACTCAAGATAGCTCATCGATTAGGTCGAGCTCGTGATTGCCTGCCTTTTGCTCAACTCGCGCGTGGCGCCGTGCTTCTGGCGCCAAAGGGTTATATCTGTTTCACGTGACGTACGTATATGCAAGAAGACCTCTCGGTAAAAGTAACCTATCTCAGTCACGCATGCTTTGAGGTCAAAGATGTGGATCACACGCTGCTAATCGATCCGTTCTTTAGTGACCGGAATCCAATGGCACCCGCTTATACGGGAAAACCAGACATCGTCTTGATCACGCACGAACATTTTGACCACATAACGGCTGAGCGATTTAACGCAATGATAGTTGCACCCCCTCCGATGGCAGGCAAATTCAAGAGAATGACCGTCATGAAGCACGGACAGAGCAAGCTTGTTGAAGGCGTCAGCATTACGATGATTGGCGCGACTCACAAGAGCGAATATCCCTCAGGATATGTCTTTGAGCTCGGTGGGGTTCGATTCGCGCATCTAGGCGACACGCACCTCGACGGCGTTCAGCCCCTGCAAAATATCGATGTCCTTTTTATACCCATTGGCGGCGGCTTTCCCACTATGAACATCGCTGATGCGGTGCGTGCACTCGACATCGTTAATCCAAACGTTGCTATCCCTATGCATTTCAACACGTGGAGCCAGATTAAAGCAGATCCGAATGAATTCAAGCGGCGCGCGGAAGATGCGGGTCATAAAGTTACGGTACTACCAATAGGCGGATCAGCGAACTTTTAGAGCACCGATAAAAGGCATGAACAGAAGGGCGAAATACTTAGAGCTATATTCAGGGCACCACTCGGCCCGCGGCATAGCCTAGTGGGTGAGCCTTCGCAACATCTCTTCTTTGGCTGTCCGAGCATCAGTGTTATCGGGATCTAATAACAATGCCTCGCTAAAGCAGTTGAGCGCATCTTTTAAACGATGCGTGTATGCGTATGCAATGCCTTTATTAATCCACGCCCTGATATTTGAGTGATCGATTTTTTGAGCGCGATACAGCACCCTTATTGCTTCATCAAAGCGCCCGAGACGAATAAAACACGCGCCCTGTGAAACAAGCACCCCTACGTCATTTGGCGCAAGCTCGATTGCTTTGCTGAGGCGCTCGCATGCGTCGACGAAGCGATGCTCGGCGGCTTCTACTGTTGCTTTGCACAACCATGCGTTTAGATCGAGCGCGTTAAGGGCAAGAGCAGCGTCGCATTGAGAGGCGGCCTGCCATGCATCTCCCTGTCTTAGAAGAGCAATCGCTGAAAGGAGTGGGATGAGCGGATTAGGTTCTTCTTCTTTCCTTGCTTCATCGAGCGCTTTTAGTGCAGCCCCGTAATCCCCCTCATTGATTGTAGTAAAAGCATCTCGTACGCGTTGATTTGAGCCCGCGTCTAACTCTAACAAAGGACCTAGACGTTCGAGGAGATCTTCGCAGCGGAGCATGTGGAGAAGGAATGGATCTGCATCACTCGGAAGCGAGGGCTGCTCATCTTCAAGCTGTTTTTCATCGACGCCCTCCTCTCCGACCTGTACTTCAGCCTCTTCGGTCTCTCCAGTTTCGTTATGCGCGAGCTCCTTTTCTTTATCCTTTTCACGCTCATTTGTCATTGATGCCTCACACTCTGCCACTAGATTACGAAAAATATGTCAGCGCCTTAAATAAAGCTTGCTATGTCATTTGATCGTCCAGCGAAAGCATTCAATCCGGCTACTCAGTTTCATACTCTGCTCGTGCGAGTGTGTGGATCTTTTCTGCCGTGTATTTGCCAATGCCGGGAACCCGCATGAGTTCAAACGTCGACGCAGAGAACACGGCTTGGATGGAGCCGAAATGCTGCAAGAGCACCCGCGCAGTAACTCGTCCAACTGACGGAATCATTGCTATAACGTACTCTTGTTGGTCCCTTAACGTCTTTGGGATTTTTTTTCCGTGCATCGTTGGCGGTGTCTTACGGGCTGACTGTTCTCGCTCTGCTATCGTGAAGAGCAGACAGGCCGTTTCAGCAGCGTCTCGCGAACATATGACAGGCACGCCCATGTCTACAACGATAGCTGCCATCATAGCTTTGACAGCCTTTGGTGCAATGTTTCGTTCTGTGGTGAGACCCGGCCCCTCCAATATCATGAGAGGGTGCGAGTAGTTGTCGGCGAGCTGCTGGATCTGAAGGGGGAGATCGCGGTCTGTGATTGAGCTCACAAAATCTTCGGTGGTTTTTCGCTCAATTGCGATCCGGTCGCTTATGATATAGTCTGCAACAGGCAGCGTCCTTATTTCAACGGTTGCGCCAAGCGATTCAAGCTCTTCTAGTATGCCTGATCGGGTCTCGCGTTGATCTGCAAGCACGCGTATGCGTTTACTATCCAATGATTGGTCGTTTTCAAAGTCTAAGAGCGTTTTTTGGTTCTCTTGAGCGGTACTTGCTGCAGGCGGAGTCGCATCATTAGCACGCGCTTGATCCATCCTGTTCATTGTGGCGTTACCTCGTGCGATAACGCTGCATTGATCCTTGGCGTCTACACCATCTTCATGTGAATGCACCGCGTCGTTCATAAGCGGGTTCGCCTCAAGCGTTTGATCGTCACTCACCGTTGCAGTGTTTGCGGCTGGTGTGGGCAGCGTGCCCTCTTGGATGCTCAGCCGCTGCATCTCCTCGCGCATAGTGCGTTTTTTTCGGCTGCTCGACCAGCTATACGTCTCATCGCGCGTGCCCTTCGTGACGAGGATGACGACCTTGCCCGATCTGCGCCGTCCCGTGCGGCCTTCTCGTTGAATGCTGCGGATCTCTGACGGGATGGGCTCATAAAAGACCACCATGTCAGTCGACGGGATATCGAGCCCCTCTTCAGCGACGCTTGTCGCGACAAGCACGTTGTACGTGCCGTCAACAAACGCAGAAACAAGCTCGACTTGCTCTTTCTGAGAGAGACCCTTATGGCCGTTCTTCGTAGCTTGTCCCACGAATTTCTGCGCCTTAATACCATCAATGGTGCTGAGTGCATTCTTTACAACTTCAGCAGTGTCGCGGTAATTGGTAAAAACGATGATGCGCGAGTCTGGCTTCTCAATGAGCTGGCGAGTGACGATATCCTTCACAGCGGATAGTTTCGGGTGAATTTCGGAAAGCCGCTGAGCAAGCGCAATCGAGGCTTTTACGTCCTCGTCTACGCTGAGCCGTTTAGCAGCTTTGCTGCCTTTTTTTGACTGGACGTCCTTCAGGAGCCGCTCAAAGTACTTCCGTGCGGGTACCACTCCTTGCGTTTCCACGAGCCCAATAGCGTGGCGCAGCTTGATCACTTCTGCAAGAAGGGACATGGCGCGGTAGTTTTGTTGGGCCGCGACTTTGCTCTGCAATTTAATGATATCTGAGGTTGACGTCCACTCACTAAAGATGACCCGCATCTTGATGAGTTCCCGCAACCGCTTGCTCGTTGCGTGTTTGAGCCGTTCCTGCATGAGCTTCATTTCAGGCGGTAACACAAGCCTGCGGACTTCAACATTCTTTTGGAACGTGTACGGAAGCACGTCGGGATCGGTTTCAGTCCGGATCTCTATATTATCAATAAAAAGGCTCTGACTCACCTCGTGGATTTTCTCGATAGTACCTCCCGGTGATGCGGTCATACCAAGTATCAACGGGTCTTCAGCCTGCTCGAGATACGTGCCTGCAATGAAGTGATATGCGTAGTTGCCGACCGCTCTATGGGCTTCATCAAAAATAATGATTTTAACATCAGAAAGAGCGATTCTCTTAGCCTTCAGGTCGTTTTCTATGACTTGTGGTGTAGAAACAATCGCTTGCAGGTGTGTATTCCATAGCTGAGATCGCTTGTCGGGAGGGATTTCCCCGGTAAAGACGGTCGTTTCTGCGAGCAGACATGATCGCAAGAATTGAGCGTGCTGCTCGACTAAAGGCTTTGTGGGTGCCAAGAAGAGCGCCCTTCCACCATGCTCGAGTCTGTGTGCGATAGTGAGCACCGCGACAACAGTCTTGCCAAGTCCGGTCGGAAGCACGATCATTGACGAAGCCTGCAGTGCAGATTTCGCCAACGCAACCTGATAGGCTCGGGCCTCAATAGAGTTGGGCACTACCAACTTGTGGTCAACGTACTCCGACATCTCGAGTGTAGTTCGATGCGAGCACTTTTATAACTATGCGTTCGCTGGCCTGCTGAAACAGCGAGGAGCGGCAAATGCACAGGAGCATACCCTTATACGCCAAGCTGATAATGTGCTGTGAGATAGATCGCTCTCAGCGTATAGCAGGTGAACGGTATGCATGGCGCACGCGCTCAATTGTATGACCTGATTGAACGATACGGCTACTTTGCTGAGGGGCCGTATACGCTTTCGGGTGGGGGGACAAGTAACGTCTACTTTGACCTTCGCCGCATCACGATGCATCCGCGAGGCGCGTCAGTCGTATCACAGCTCATGCTTGAGCGCTTACAGGGCATCGACGCTGTTGGCGGTATGGAGAGCGGAGCTATACCGATCGCGGCAGCAATCGCTCTTACGTCAGGCACTGTGCGTGCATTTTTCATTAGAAAGGCCGAAAAAATGCATGGAAGAAGACGCCTTGCAGAAGGATGTCTCAAAAGCGGCGACAACGTTGGCATTGTTGAAGATGTCACGACCAGCGGGCGCTCAGTGCTTTTTGCGATAAAGGCGGTTGAACAGCTTGACGGCACCGTTATGAAGGTTATAAGTATCTTGGATCGCCAAACCGGTGCGAAAGAGCTTATTGAATCGGCGGGTTATCTATTTGAATCGTTGTTCGTAGCAAGCGACTTCACTAACGACATTGATTTTTGAGCAGATCTTATTTGCAGAGAGCCTGACGCGTCAGCAGCTTTAGCGCCGTGTCCAGCCGCATTACTGCGTAATCTGCTGAGCACTGTACCACGTGATGTCTAAGGCACCTACGTGCTGTGCCGGAGCTCGGAGTTGACTAGGATATCAGTTAACCTTATGCATGTCTGTCACTAATGACTTGAAATGCACAAGTAGCTCGTGGAGCTACGTCTACGTATTGGGTATTGGGATCTAATGAAGCGCGATAACGATGCAAGGGTAGCGGTGTGCGAAAAGTGTGGGAGCGAAATCACTCCTGAGACGACTAGCCGAATAATTCTCGACGACGGACAATTGCACGCTTTCTGCGAGGCTTGCGTGGAACATCTGCTTATCATTAAGGACGGATCGTTTCAGCTTTGAGGGGCTTCTCCAGTCTTCAAGGAAACCTCATATCAGCTTCGCAACGCACGCAAGCCAGCGTGCGACAGATAGAGAGCGTGCTTGCTCTGAGGCTCTGAACACCTTCTCAGCCGTGCAGCCTCCGTGTAACGCGTCGACGGTCACACTTTTGGAGACGTCTCCTTTTTTGGAGCAGTGACCATAGAGCTAAAGCCAGCCACAAGGCCTACAATCAATCCGCACGGGGCGCGTGCTGCCAAGTCTAACGTGAAGCAAGCGTGACAGCGTAAGCGCGGTTGCTGATACACGGGAAAAGAGGTAAACAGAAAACAATTAGAACAGGGTGGGTATAGAGCACGACATATGGCACGTCCTTCGTCTATTTTGCCGACCGAGGCAACAATGCTGCGTGTACTCTGGTGTGACAATGCGAACTTGATACGAGGGAAAGCGTTGTATGTAGATTCTTTACGGAGTTCTAACGTGGACACTCCTTTTATCAATATTTCTGAAGCGGCACAGGCGGTACCCGTGATGAATGATGCTCCTGTGTCTAACACAGGTCTTGGCCCCGTAGGTACGATCAACTTGACCGCCGACTTATCGAGCCTTGTGCCGCTCCCATATACACGAGGACACTGGAGCGTGATGGGAGACATGATGAAAGAGGGAGAACCGTGGGCATGTTGTCCTCGAACCTT
>JAJRBK010000204.1 GCA_028679495.1 Methanobacteriota archaeon | reverse complement strand
ATTGACGCTGATGGGTTCGCTCATCCTGACGTCACGTGTGACCTGATATTCCCAGTCATTTTTAACGTGGCAAGCCCAGCAACGTCACACATTATCATTGATCGGCTAAACCGTCCTGATTTCTTAACGACCGCTGGGTTGCGTACCGTACCCCGTACCGCCCTCAACTATCATCCTGAGCGCGGGTGGGGCCTCACTGGGGGGGTCTGGCCTGACGTAGCGTTTATGTTTGCCTACAGCTGCTCGACGCACCAGCCTGACGTTATGGTCAGCATCATGCGCGGGACCTTTCGACAGTACGAGCTCGACCCCACGAACCAGAACACCGTTCCCGGACAATTCTCAGAATGGTATCACGGAGAATCCCTCGTCAACAACGGCATGAAGCTCTCGCCGTGGTTTCCGCCAAAATACTTGTGGACGGCGCTGGAAGGCGTTTGTGGTATCGGCCTGTACCGCGGGCTTCATATCAATCCAAATATGCCGTTACGATGGAAATGGATTAGTCTTGCGAATATGCCCTACCATGATAACCTTATCACCTATTTTGCATGCTGGGTGAAGGGGCAATTAACCATCTTTGCAAACTATCCATTTGGCACAAGCCTCAAAAATGCAAGTTATGAGTTAACCGATGATCTTAGCACGATGATTTACGAGCGCCTCGAGGACGTTCAACTCATCGCGCTTGGGACGCGAAACCAAGTGTTCATCTGCATAGGCAATATCGCTGACAGTTCGACCTCGTTTACGTTCAACGTGAGCAAGATCACAGCATCATACGTTGATCCGGGTCGCTATCGTATACGTGTGTTCCACAGTGAGATTGATGACTGGTACGACCAGGGGGTTCGAGAGAACGACAACATCCGTGGGTTTACTGTCGGCCTTGAAGTGGGTGGCTTTAAAATTATCGAGCTGACGGCACAAGTCGTTTAGCGGCTCGAAAGCGCGTGAAGCCATTTGTTCAAAAGCGTCTCAGAAGATCGTGCGGTATTATCAAGCGTTAAGGGAGTCACCGAAATACGCCCGTTGTTAAGTGCGTACACGTCAGTGCCCGGCGTCTCACTTTGTTTAAAGTCGCTTCCAATCCAAAAGTATGCGTTTCCTCGGGGGTCAAGACGTTCTATAATCCTGATATCAAACACGTTTCTTTCAAGTCGTGTCACCTGGTACTCGGGCTGCACGACACCCATAGGCACGTTCACGTTAAGGACGTCGACGTTTGGTGGCATTCCGTGTGTTACAATGTGATCGGCGATTGCTCGTGTCACGTCTGCCGCAACGCTAAAATCTATCTCAGTTCGCGGCTCGAAAACATCACCGTGGTGTGCCTGCAATGAGACCGCCATAGAAGGGATACTTTGGCTCGCTCCTGTCAGCGCGGCGCCAACCGTGCCTGAGGTCATAATCGACTCCGTACTCAGATTCTCCCCGACATTAATACCCGAGACCAGCAAATCCGCTTTCTTGTGTAAGATTGCATATTCAGCGAGCAAGACGGCGTCTGTAGGCGTTCCTGCTACGGCGTACGCTTCGTATTCATCGATTGTTGCGCGTGACACGCGTATAGGCTCAAAAAGGGAGAGTGAGCGACCCACGCCGCTTTTTTGGACTAAGGGCGCCACAAGGACGATGCGGCCAAGGTCGCTCAACGCGCGGGCGGTTTGTACAAGTCCGCGGGAACGAATGCCGTCATCGTTGATGATGAGAATCGTCTTTTCGCTCGACATACCATTTCTTTACTGTCGTTCCGAGATTTGAAATAACGTTCAGTTAGATCGGACAGGTCAGTTCAGACACCAGCCCTTCATGGGATGCGAGGACGCCTATTTAATGACTGCGATAGCTTTTCGCTGCAACGAAAACTTCAATTGCTCGAAGAGGGGGGCCAACGATGAAGCTCTCACCGAGTGTTTGAAGCGCTGTTCAGTCCGTTCACAGTCTATCTACTGGTTTTTGTACCAGATGTTGCATGCTCCCTCACCTGAGACCATGCATGGTCCTACTGCTTTATAGGGTGTACACGCCCGGGCAAAAAGAGTGCAATCAGTCGGTACTTTGAGTCCTTGAAGAACAAGATTACAGATACAACCAGTCTTGCGCTCCTTACTGGTAAAGCTCAAACTGTACTTCTTCTGGGCGTCATGCTCCTCGAATGCGTGCTTGATCGCATAACCGGACTGAGGAATCACAGGAAACCCGCGCCACTCGAGATCAACAACGTCAAACGTGCGTTGCATCAAGCCCTGCGCTTTTACGTTTCCCTCTGGGTGTACGACGCGTGGGTACGCGTTCTCAACTTTATGTTCACCGTGTACGATCTGTTTCACGATGAGATAAAATCCGTACAGTATGTCGTTCGGCTCAAAACCTGCGACCACCTGCGGAACGGAAAACCGTTCAAATGGTTTCAAGCCTATAATGGTGCTTACGTGACCGGGAAGCAAAAACCCGTCGATGTGAGCCCCTGATTCGTTGACCCGTTCTAAGAGCCAGTGCAAGGCAGGCGGGATTAGCCGGTGAGAGCACATAACTGAGAAGTTGCTCGGAAGGTCTTGCAAGAGGGCAACAGACGTGGTCGGCGCCGTCGTTTCGAACCCGACGGCGATGAAGACGACCTCGTTGGTGGTCTTTTTTGCCAGCTCTACCGCGTGCGTGACGCTGCCCACGATGTGCACGTCGCCTCCTGATTCTGCGAGCGAATCGTCTGATCCGGGAACGCGCATTAAGTCCCCGTACGTGGCGATCGTTATGCCATCTCTCGCCATCTGTATGGCGGCGTCTATTTCACCTTGAGGGGTAATACAGACGGGACATCCTGGCCCCATAATAACCTTCAACTGCTCCGGCAAGAGAGATCGGACGCCAAAACGCGTAATCGAGGCTTCGTGGGTCCCGCACACGTGCATTATCTTAATTTCTTGACCGTATTGAGCGACCAGCTCTGCTATTTTGCCTGAGAGGGTGCGCGCCGTTTGCTGGTTTCGATAATCAAATTTCACGTTGTTATCCTACTGTTAGCAGCGCATCACTTGCGCTTAGAAGGCATATTTACCATAAAACATGGGGACTATTTCGTATTAAAGATGTGCCGAACCCCGCGTCTACAAACGGGATCGCGAGCGCCGTGTTACGTGACTCTTGTTGTGTTTTGAGTAAGAGTAAGATCGACATTGACAAGGCGCCCAACGGGGTATCAAGTAAGCGCTGCCCGGTAGCGAGGGCGCAGTCCGACTATGAATCGTAGGTTGTACTAAAATATGGGAAAAATAACGTGCTGGCAAGCATACGCGCTAACCGCACTCCGCTTTGGTGCGCCTGGATTGCTCGCTTACGCAGCTGGGAGCGACATTGTTCTGCGAATACTATACGTGCAAGAACGGTCATTCACACAGCGATGTAGCAAAGAGATTTTCTACATATACGTTCGTGTAATCGAGGATTCGCTAAGAGCCGATTGCATTACGCTTTTATCTGCGCAGCAGAGAACCCTCTGCTTGCAAGGATTTCTTTCACTCTCTGTTTGTGATTGCCCTGCAATTCAATAAGGCCATCTTTCACAGTTCCACCGCAAGCAAGCCTGGCTTTGAGATAACTGGTAAGGTCTCCTAGATCGATTTCGTGAGGGTCGATGCCCTCGATCACGGTGACCTCCTTTCCGTAGCGTCTTCTGTTCACTTTGACGGTGATCCTTTGCTGCTCCTTGGCAACCTCTTCGCAGATGCATAATTCGCCAGGGAGGCCGCAAACGGTACACATTCCAGAGTTCATGCCTTTTTAAAAACCTCCGATTTCTCGGTATATTTTCCTTTATCCCTTTCAGATTATATAAAGTTAAAGTTCCCGCTGTTTGCTTCTCTGCAGTCTGATCAGTACCACCTAAAGTCAAGACTTCAGAGACCATGCGCTGTGAAACGCATGCTCCTCGGTAACCGTCTATCCGCATCCGTCCCTAGGTACAGCCTTTCAACTCCTCGTAAGCTTTTGCGTGTTTTTCAAAACACTTTTCAGCGATGACTGGGTACCGTCCTACCATGAAAGATCTGCCGAAAGAAGCCGCGATCGATTTTGTTAAAATGAAGCGATACGGCAACCTCGCCCTGTGCAACAAAAACGTTCCCTATTGTATTCCGATTGCCTACACCTATACGGAT
>JAJRBK010000203.1 GCA_028679495.1 Methanobacteriota archaeon | reverse complement strand
GCCGTAAATCTCGTACGATGGCCACAAAAACCCGCGCCGCTTTGCAAGCTCTAGGACTCTCTCTTTCATGTCGCCAGTGAAGTTCTTTAGACGTTCGTCGAGCTGCATATGTTCCTCATCACGAGATAGCACTCAGTGCACGATCCCTAATTTCCGATGCCGTATCTAACTACCAGTTGTCAAACTAATAAGTAAGCTCTAAGCTTGCCTCTCACCCGTGCGACCGACCTGTAAGCCGATCCCACGGATAAGCTGAAGTATCCTCAGTCCACGCTCAATACATTCAAGTTGCGTTTGTACCCGTGCCAAATCTGTTTCCGTGCTCATTTTGAGCGCCAAATTGGATACTGTGTCCATTATAAGTTCGTCGAAATGCACCGTCTGGTCTGTCCCTTGCACCATCGATGGCGTGGCTTGACTTGAGGGGGCTTCGCTGGCTTGCGGGGGCGATTGGGGTGGCTTCTGCACGGCCCTGTATTCACAAACCGGGCATGTCGTCTTGCCCTCGTACTTAAACAAAGGGGACTGACACTGTTCGCAATGAGCGGCAAGCATTTTTCCTCCACGTTCTAGCATTTTAGATATCTGTTCTATTTCGTCGTCATCTAAAGCCATTCATCTTTAAAATAGCAATGACCATTGAAAAGCTTTGCGTGAAGGTGAAAAGGCCTGTGTTTCGGTTTTTGCCCCGTCACATAGAAGTATAGGCGTAAAACGCCCTTTGCAGCATCACCGCATGCCTATTTAATGGATCTAATCGCAAGGCGATTTCGAGATCCTGAACGCCTTCGCTTATTCGTTCGAGCACGACGAGACAAAGGCCCCGCAAGCAATAGATCGACGGCTTGAGCCCACCAGCAAGAATACAATGATCTAGGCATGTTAACGCGCCGGTAAAGTCACCGAGGGCGATTAGAGAGACAGCCCTATTGTTGTGAGTTTCATAAAGCCCTGGCTGTATTGCTTCAGCGTCATCGAAACTTTGAAGGGCGTCGTCGAATAGATCAAGCCTTTGCAGGGTACATCCTGCGTTAATGAGCGATTCAACATAGGTTGGACACAGGGCGCTTGCTTTTTTAAAGCTCTTTATCGCGAGCGTGTAGTCTTTGAGAAAATAATAGCACAAGCCCTTTTGATTCCACGCGTGAACGTATGTCGGTTCAAGTCGTAGCACCTCATCAAACCGTGCAAGGCTCTCTCTGTACTTTCCTGACAGCGCCAACGAGTACGCCTGGTCATATATCCACCCAACACGCATATCGCCCAGCCTCCTACTCTGATAAACATGTGGCGAGGGGCGGTGGCTCTTCTTAGTGGCTACGCTCGATACAAGAAAACACGTGCTTTGTGCTACAGCACGAAAATCAATGCCAAAGTGGTCGTAGAGGTGTCGTATGCCCTGATAATCCGGGCTTACTACCTTGCGCGTGCGTTTTTGCATGTTTTGTCATCGGCAGGTCGTTTGTACTCATCGTTAATGATCGCTTGTGGGACGTCAATCAGACCCCCGTTCATTACGTTCCATTTGAGAATATGTCGCTAAAATCTGAACTCCAGTAATTGATGCCAAGTTTCTTGAAATCTTCTTCATTCATCTGATGGATTGGCACGATCAGCGCAGCGTTCATAACGTTGCATCCCTTGCATCCATCCTTGCATAACGCTGTTTCTTTCTGTGACATCGATGTGCACCTTCCGATCATTTGGCTATATGAGCGCGATCTCCAATCATAAAGAGGAGCCAGTTTTTTGGGTCTTTCAGCCGAATGAGCTCATATACCCCCTCTAGCTTCTTCCCCAGAAGCACAACCTTGACTTTGTCATCCTTCCTATCGAGCAGATAATAGAATCCAGAATCAAATATCCTCACGCTTCCTGCTCCATACAGGCCTTCTTCGATTTCACCCTCAAAGTCGATGTAGTTCACATTGTGATCTTCAACCTGCACCGCAAGACGCTTGACCTTCTTGACTCGTGGCACCTCCTTCGGAACGGCCCAGCTCTTCAAGACGCCGTCCATTTCAAGCCGGAAATCATAGTGGTGATGTGACGCAAAATGTTCTTGTACAACAAACCGGTGGCGGGCGTATCGCATCACTATTATATTAGAACTATATGCAATAAACGCTTTTGGCCATCATTCAGGTCAGCTGCCGTCGACGGATGCTTACGCAGTATATACTCCCGCCTCTTCGTGCTCCACGGAAACGCAAAGTACTGAAATCCCCGCTTAAAGGAAAGATATAATAGACAACGACACCAAGGAACCGTAAAAATACAAGAGGACTTCAAATGAAGGTAAATGGCGTCACTATAGATGATACTTATGCGGAAGCGTTTCCCGTCTACGCATCGCGTGTCTTGATTACCGCAGCTACAACCGCACTTGCCGAAACAGCAGCGTTGGTTGCTACTGGATTTGCAACATCAGTTATCGGATGTAGTGCAGAGGCAGGAATTGACCGGTACGTTCTGCCAAACGAGACGCCGGACGGCAGGCCTGGCGTTATGATTATGGTCGTGCATCCGTCAAAGAAACAGGTAAAAAGTAACCTCGTTGAGCGGGTTAGCGAATGTGTCCTAACCGCTGCCACAACAGCAGTGTTCAATGGACTTGATTCTGAAGAGACTGTGCCTGTGAAAATCCATTACTTCGGAGACGGATACGAGTATCAAACTTCAGTCGGCGGCCGGAGTGTATGGGCAATACCAATACTTGAAGGGGACTTCATCTGCGAAGAGACTTATGGCGTGCAAAAAGGAGTTGCAGGCGGCAATTTCTTTATTTATGGAGATAGTCAAGGCTCGGCTCTGTTGGCTGCACAAGCGGCAGTAGACGCGATAAAATCAGTAGAAGGGACAATAACGCCCTTCCCCGGCGGCATTGTTGCGTCCGGCTCAAAAGTAGGCTGTCCAACCTATTCTACGTTTATGAAAGCTTCGACACACCACAGATTAGCTCCCACACTGAGGGAAAAGGTGCCTGATTCATACGTTCCGGAAGGCGTCAAATCAATCTACGAAATCGTCATTTGCGGACTGAATGAGGAGGTCATTACAGAAGCAATGAAGCGCGGAATGCTTGCTGCAACACACGCTGCAGGAATCATGGTGATATCAGCCGGGAATTATGGCGGCGAACTCGGTCCCTTTAAATTCCACTTACATGAGATATTGAGAGAGTACGCTGACAACGAATGATCGCTGTGCGCTCTGCTAGCCAATCCAGCGACGTAAGCGCTCCGATCTGCCGATTACCAAAAGAGCTAAATATCTACTCCCCGAACTTAGAACGAATAGTGGCTCGTGTGAATCACGGCCACGTTTAGAAGTGACAGGTGAAGGAAAAATGGTGAAACTAGGAATTGCTAAAATCGGCAACATCGTGAGCGGTTTGATGACTGATCTATTGCTCGATGAACGTGCTGACCGGGAGGATTTCGAAGCCGTGACCGTAACAAGCGGCACGAAAATGAAGGAAGAAGACGCAGCGAAGGTGGTTGAAGCGCTGTTAAAATTCGAGCCAGATCTCTGTGTCGTCGTGTCGCCTAATGCAGCTCAGCCGGGACCAACAAAGGCGAGGACACTGCTTAAGGAAGCGGGTAAGAAGGTTGTCGTCATCACCGACTCTGGCAAGCTGAAAGATAAGCTTGAG
>JAJRBK010000202.1 GCA_028679495.1 Methanobacteriota archaeon | reverse complement strand
TCAACGCCAAAGACCTTAGGCTTTGTGCGGACGAGGTTTAGCGATCACTCTCAAACGGAAGCCTTCAATCAAAGGAAAAAGAATTCTCCGGTTCACTCTTTGTCCTCATTTTTATAATTTTCAATCAGATTTAACACTTCCATGTAGGCAACGTACCGCCCATATGCAAAAGAAGCAGCCGTGCCTACTGAGTCACGATTATCTTTGGCACTAAAGTTTGCTCCTTCCGTGCACAATTCTATAATCTGTTTTACCAAAGTTTTGTAATCTTTCAATGTATGGGTAGTTTCAACCATTTTTTATCCCTCGTTGTGTCTTTAGAGTGTTGGCAAGGCTAAATTAATTTTTGGAATTTTTGTAACCATTAAATAGGGCAATTCCAACTCCACTTTACTAGACCAACGTATAGAACTACAGCCCCTATCAAATTTTGCACCTTAGAGAAATAACAAAGCATTATTAAAAAATAACAATACTTTGTTTCGCATTTTATGGAAAAATCTTCAATACAAAAACAGCTTAAACTTATGATCCTACAACTGGCTACGCGGAATTATTAAGCCGTGCGCTTTCAGAAGTGAGAACAAAAGTCTATGAAAAGTCAGGGGCTCAATTAGATGATGCCCAGGCGCTCGATGCGCTCGTTTCGTACTTCCTTAATGCCGAAGGATGAACGGGAAAAACGTCTGTCGTATTTAGCCCCTTGCGTAAGCGCCTTGTGCTAGGCACGATTATCGAGAGGCAATCGGCGTGGATGGTCGTAAGGCCTGATCGCTCCCTCATTTACACGTCAAGACGCTATCAGCCCACTCCTCGACTACTGTATAATTGTTTATTGTAAAACTTTGGGTTTGCCCTGTCTCCCTCACTGTTGCTATAACACCAAGTTCTGTCGTATTTTGACCAGAAACGGTCACGTATGGGCTGTTTGCATAATACGAGCTTAGCTGTCCGTACATCTGGGCACAATGATTGCAAGGTGTATTGGATGGAGTAGATACGAATATATCAACGTAGTTACACTGCGGCTTTGGCAAAAGCGTAGGTGTTGGAGTAGGTGTTGGAGTAGGTGTTGGAGTAGGTGTAGATATAATTGATGCTGTAGCAGATGGACTGGCTGATACAGATGCTGAAGTCGTTGCAGTATTCAACGGCTCAGAAACCGGCTCAGGCATCGGTGTGGTGCAGCCCGCAGTAAGCACCGCAGCGGTTAACAATAGAATTATTATCCCAAATGCGATTCGCTTCATTATTCGCCTACTAAACAACTAAATCCTTTAGAGCGTCTAACAGTGCTCCGTTCAACTGAGTCAGTCGGATATATATAAAATCGACGCCGCGTCAGCTGCCGCGTCCTAAACTGCTACTGAGTACCCTTCCGATAGTTCATGTAAACATCATAAACGTGTCCAGGCAGCGGACGCTTGTAAAGAGACCAGTCAAAGAGTGCCCCCACCCCTTGATGCACGTGTTTCGAAATCAACCACCATGAAACCGACTTAGGACAGCGACATACGGGAGGTATATAATGCTGTGACGTTTTACGCTACACGCCAAAGTTGCAGCTCTCTGCCATTATTGTTTAACTTATAAGGCTATCTTTAACGATATTTATACTCGAGAAGCACTGTTAGAAACAGGTATCTGAAGCTGAGGAAAATATAAGATGAGTCTTCTTGTGAATGTGATAATAAGCATATTTTTTCTGGTAGTAGCGTACATCATAGCTTCCCTTTACTATCCTATGCTGGTAGGAGGCGCAGCATATAGTCCTACTCCGAGGAAGACTGTAGCTGACGCCCTTAAATTGGCGGATCTTAAGAAAGATGAAGTCTTCTACGACCTTGGATGTGGAACAGGAGAAGCCCTTATAGAAGCCTCAAAGTTAAGCGACCATGTGAAGGGAGTTGAGATAGAGCCCATTCGATGGTTTATAGCCAAGCTTAGGGCAAGAAAAGCCAAAGTTATTCTCGGAAACTTTTTCAAGCAAGACATTTCTGACGCTGATGTTATATTCATATTCCAATACCAAGGAAGGATAAACAACAGAATCGTGAAGAAAATAAAGACTGAAACACGAAGCGAAACAAGGATCATAAGCTATCAGCACCCAATAGAAGGTATGAAACTCATCAAAAGCCAAAACGAGATTTTTATTTACAAGAAAATACGCTCTGTTTGATTGATCTCACTTTATAACATCGCCATATTGTTCAGCTCATTTTCTCATATCGCCAAGTACGAAATGTGAATCGATCCATGTAATGGTATTTGTTGTCGTTTTACCCACATCAGAACAAATGATTGCGCAGTATGATACTATTAAAAGAATGTTCATATACACGAGCGCTTCAGTATGAGTGTCGACTTTGGCTCATTGTAAAAATATGCAACGAAGCAGTGTATTCGATAGGTATGAACCCTTAAAACTACGAACAAGGTCAAGATTTATAATTTTCGTGAATAGCACTCTGAAATATTTTTCCGTTCAGTTGCTGGAATAGTGATAAGAATAATATTTGAACTAATCCAATTGACACGCGTTCAAGAGGAGGTAAAACATGGACTGGAAATGGT
>JAJRBK010000201.1 GCA_028679495.1 Methanobacteriota archaeon | reverse complement strand
TTGTCTAACGTGCAAGAAATGGAAGTCGCGGCGCACTGTGGCAAGCGTGCCAGAGCAGCCCGAATGTCCGATCTGTAACTCAAGGTTGATCGCTGCGCTTAAGCCGTGGGAAGACGAAGAAATCATTGTTGCTAGCAAATCTGAGAGCGCGAAAACCGCTGACGAGAAACTGCGCACAAAACGAGTTTACCGAAACGCCCATCTCGTGCTTTCACACGGCAAGAAGGGGGTCATCGCCCTCGCCTCACGAGGGCTTGGACCTGAAACGGCGTCACGCGTAATCAGAAGGGGCCGTGCCGATGAAGCAGGTTTTTATCGTGATATCTTGAAGCACGAGCGACAGTACACCTTGACACGCCGTTTTTGGCATAACTAACACTTCACCGCTGAGTCTAACTGGAGCAGGGTGCCGCTTCACTGGAGGTACTGTCGTATCGAGCAGCGTATCGCACCATCAAGTAGGGGGGCCATCACGCTGCCCTCTGCGTTTTAAATCAAGCCTCCACACTTGCCTTGTTTCGATAAATTCACAGAGTCCCTCTCTGACCATTCATGGCGCATGAAGAGATTTATGAGGCAAAGCAAGCGACAAATCATTCTTTTTGGATGACAACTTTATATACAAAACCCTAGATATCCGATAGTATGAGCTTGCTTACTGAGACTTCTGAATTAACACGGCAGCGGCTTGAGATAATCCAAGAGCTGCAGGACATAAGGGGAAGCGAGGTCATCTGCTACGTGACGGGCGATCGACCAACCAATGCTAATATTCCCGGTATGATCAGTCAAGTCTCTCAAGAGCATTTGCGCTTTATCTACGACCATCTTGCCCGTTTAGGGGAGATCGACCACCTAGACCTGTTTATCTATACACGAGGAGGCGACGCCGATGTGCCTTGGCCAATGGTCAATTTCATTCGCGAGTTTGCTTCAAAGTTCTCCGCTTTGATTCCTTACCATTGTCACAGCGCTGGGACGCTCATCTGTCTGGGCGCCGATGATATCTTGATGGGAAAAGGAGCCACGTTGAGCTCAGTAGACCCTACAACTGCAAATCAGTTCAATCCACGAGATCCTCTGAATCCAGCTATTCCGCTCGGAATAAGTGTCGAGGACGTCACAGCGTACATTACGTTGGCTCGGGATGTCGCAAAGATCAGCGAGCAAGATAATATCATAGACGTGTTTAATGAGCTCTCCAAGCAAGTACATCCACTCGCCCTTGGTAACGTTTACCGACAGCATACACGTATTCGCATGTTAGCCACTAACCTGCTCAAAATACACATGCGTGGAGAAAAAAATGAGAGCAAGGTGGCGCAGATTGTGCAGATAATAACAGAAAAACTGTACACGCACACTCACTTTATAAACCGGCGTGAAGCTCGGAAAGTCATCGGCCTGAACGTGCAAGAACCAGAAAAGAAAGTTGAGAAGCTGTTGTGGAACCTATTTCAAAACTACGCCTCAGAGATGCAACTGTACGAACCATTTGATCTCAACATGTTCATGGGCGACGAGACGTATAGGGAGGGTGTCGCAAAGGGCGCTTTTGTTGAAAGTGTCGATATGAGCGACGTATGGGGCTCTGTATTTGCAGTTTCAAAGACGAAGGCAGTCCCACCCAACATACCAGTCCCCCTTTCGCCTGAACGCCTCCAAGCTATGCAGGGCCTGCCATCAAAGATAGACGTAAATATATTGAAGATGGGGTGGGAACGAGCGGAGAGAAATAGGCAGACCGCCTAACTTGCCTTGACCACTTTTTGTGTCAAGCTCTTGCGTAACATGCGGGCTTAATGAGTGGATAGGCGACACGCTGCGTTAGATAAGTTTCAGTGCTATGTAGCCAACGATTACTACAATAACTCCTATTATTATTAACCCCACAATTGTCTGGATGATGATAGCAAAGATATTCAACCAGCCAGCAAAAACAAGCATAGGTAGCAATAGGCTTCCGATCCACCAGCTTAGGAGCAGGAAAAGGATAAGCACAATAATAATTACTACCACGAGCAACGCTGACGTAAGCGAATCCTTTAACGCCATCAAGCACCTCCTAGGTCAAGTGGAACGACCATCCCTTCGATTAGCGTTTCTAATCTAAAAAGGTTTCTATATCGCTTTGATCAGCGCTTTTCGTCACGCTTATTCTTGCTTTCTTTTAACGCACAGCAACCTATGTGTGGGCAGCTAAACTACAGTTTTTCGTTGCTTCAGCTGCTTATGTGATGTGCGAAAGGCCTTGCGTTGTTGGGCTTGCCCTACTATCCTCCTCTGATGTTTCAACGCATGGCTTACGGTCTGCCGCTCAGTCTTTTGGTACCCTATTCGGGAAGGATTCGTGCGCGGTGTTTGAAACCAGAGGATTTATCTATGAGCATTTATCTATAGTCATAAGTGATTTTTTAGGTGATATAATGCCAATCCTACAAGTTTCTCCTCAGATCTCTCAGAATACCGGCATCCTAATTGCCATCGGTTTGGCTGTTTTGGTGATTATTATTGCCATAGCTTTAGTAATAAGAGCTCGCCGGCGCCGGCCAGAAAAAGAAGCGGGGCAACCCCCCGCAATGCAAGCTGAAGAAACACAGAGGTTTGATGAGGAATCAGAGCAATACAAGGAGATAAGCACACCTATACCCTTGGCGGAAGAAAGTCACCCTATATACTCGGAAGAACCCAGCGTCGTGTATGCCGAAGCTGGCCGGAGTGAGCACGCACTAGAGGAACCGATGGATTATTCTGCCTTAGAATTCCCTCAAAAGACTACCAAGATAATAAAAGGCAACGTAAACGTTGCGGCTGTCATGGCGAGTCC
>JAJRBK010000200.1 GCA_028679495.1 Methanobacteriota archaeon | reverse complement strand
TGCAAATATTGAAAACACGCGCGAAACCGAAGCGGTATGATATGAAACCGTAAATTCCGCCCAGCGGATGCCCTGTGTGTCAAAGGGTGTAGGCTTGAGCAGCTGCTGTACACGTCAATCGTGTGCCACACTTTTAGGATGCATTCGAGCTGATTGATGTGGGGGGATCAGAAGAACGATCTTCCTTGGTCCAGCGAGATATGGTGAAAGCGCTTTGCACCTCGATATATGAATAAGGTGCGCTGCCTCTATTTTTAGCCTCTATGACTTTCAGTAGAGCGTAAAAGCTCTCATGCAGCGTGATGATAGGCAGAAGACGAGTTGCAGCAAACGTGAAGGGCAGGAGCGAACCCGGCAAGCTCCCACCCTTCACCACTTCGGCATCGTTCACGACTTAGGTAGGTCAGCACTTCACGCCTGTTGGCGACAACAGAGAGCGTCTGTGGTGACAGGAACAACTGAAGGGGCTAGTGAAGGTGTGGTGCAGACATTCTCCATCTATCACCTACGACGCTTTCCGTCTGTCCGATACCCGAAGCTTTTTCGTGGCCAAGGAGTTGATTCAGCTTAATTACGTTCAGCCCACTCCACGAGTAAAAGGCGGCCAAGTTGCTCTTAAAAATATGTTACACAATAGTTTTGTAAGGACGCCATTTGCGGCCTGAATGTGCGGTAGAAGCGCTTATGCAACCTCAAATTCACTGAGCATTGCGCGTGTCTGCTTTACACTATCGCTCGATTGCGCCCATATTATATCGAAGACGCCGATCAAATGCTCGGCATAATCTGGGCGGTCGCACCAGATAACTGCATTGCGCCCTGCTTTCGAGCTGAAGGCGTAACTCATCGCGTTGTAGCTCATCCACGTGACGCTCTGCCTTTTATCGATAACGAGGAAGCTTATTCCGGCGTAATCGTCGCAGTGACGTAGCTGTACGTCTTTCGAGATGTCAAGTGCAAGCGACAGATTCATAGGCGAGACACTCGTGATGCCGCGAACGCTAACGTCCCGCTGTGCTGCTTCTTTATAGTTATTCAACAGCCCTGCTCTTTCTTTAATAGAGAGCACCGCAGAGTCGCATATGAACGTGATGTCCTCATTTGCTTCATCGACGAGACGAGCGCTTGCAGCGATGATCTCGTGTGTACCCTTTATTATCTTAAAAGTGTAGAAGTCATCGAGCTCATCGATAGTTTGGCTTTTTATGAGTCCAGCAATTTCTTCGCGGGAGTGCTGCATCAAGCGGAGCTCGTACGCATGTTTGGTGACAGCAGCATCTAAGGCATCCTCAACGGCAACTGCCGAATACTTCGTCGGCTTCTCCGTCGATTCCTCTATCATACCTTTTTCGAACAGGCTCTCAATGATGCGCTGGACATCGAGACGATAGGTGTCACACGACTTTGCCAGCTCGCCAACCGTCTTGGCTCCGTAGTTAAGAAGCTTAAGGTAGAGCGTTGCTTCTTTTTCGGCAAGGCCGAAGAGTTCAAGCTTTTCAATCAGGCTCTCCATTGTTTGTACCGCACAAAATGGATGGCTTTATACTTTACTTGCGGGATACCATGCAGGCAGCCGGAATAATCGCTATATGCGGGAGATTTGCTTCTATAAGCCTGCCAACATGTTCATTCAATACTCTCTGAATGTAGAGTAGATAGGGCACACGTCTCGTGCGAGACTCTCGTGTAACGTAAACGCTTCCACATCACCTGCGGGATTATAGTAACGCTGAAAACGATAGGTTCGTGTTATTGAACGCGTATGATGGGAGACTTTTAAAATGGCCAAGAGGTAATATCAGGCAGTATACCTAGGCCGCTGGATACCTCCAGCGGAGAGTTAATAACGTGCCGGGCACCTCAAGCGCACAAAAGCTTGGTCTTTTCGACGTGACAAACTTGGTTATCGGCGCAGCGGTCGGTGCTGATATCTATGTCGTCGCGTCTGCAGGCAGCGCTGATCTTGGTCCAGCAAACCTTCTTGCATGGATAGTCGCTGGCATATTTGCTGTTATCATCGCAATCAATTTTGCGAGATGCGCGACCGTTATTAGAGAGGCGGGGGGATCATATGCGTGCGTGCGCGCGGCATGGGGCGATTTCCCAGGCTTTATCGTCGGCTGGGCATTTTGGCTTGCAGAGATAGCTACGATTGCAGTATTTCCTGTCGCATTCGTAGAATACCTCGGCTTCTTTTTTCCCGCACTCACATGGTTCGAACAGGCCGCCATCAAGGCGGCACTTGTGGCAGCCATAACCTATAGTATTATCCGTGGGACAAAAGCGGCAGGCAGAACGAATGACGTGCTCACCGTTGCAAAGTTGACTCCGCTCTTGCTCCTCGTGCTGGTAGGCGCTATCTACCTCGGCACCCACATGAGCACGACAGTCGCGAATTTTACCCCATTTGCGCCCTTAGGGTTTGGTCAATTTGAGGCTGCGCTCGTCGTTATTTTCTGGGCGTATGCTGGATTCGAGTTTGGCGTCATCCCCTCGGATAGTGTCGAAAATCCGCAAAAGACCATCCCCAAGGCAATGGTGCTCGCTATGACCTTTGTAGCTCTTTTTTATGTTATTGTGAACATCGTAGTTATCGGCGGTGAACTGGACAACGCTCGCTAACAGCCACACACCACTTATCATCGCGGCAAACACGGTCTTTTCCTTTACCGCTGCGCTTGGCGTTGCGGGCGGCATCATCCTTGGAGTTGGCGCGCTTCTTACGGTTTCTGGCTCAGATGAATCGGGCTCATTTTCACTTTCCGGACTTTCGCATGCCCTTGCGCGAGACGGCTGGTTCCCTCGCATATTTGATGAGGAGCATCCAAAGTACCATACACCGTATAAGGCGATGATCATCCAATCCGCTATTGCGCTCGCAGCGTCGCTCGTCGGCGGGCTCAATCAGCTCTTCTTATTTTCGGTATTCAATCTTGCCTTCATCTATTTTATGACGTGCCTTTCCGTGTTTGCGCTACAAAGGAGAGGGAAGATGGAAATGGGTCGCTCCCGGACAGCGAGGATTGCGAATGAATTCATTCCCTTTGCTGGAATGGCTGTGTGTGTGGTTATCATTACAGGCATCGATGCGCCTAAGATCATTTTCGGAGCTGCAATCATTCTCGTTGCCGTGCCGCTGTATGTGGTCGCTTTTTGGCACCGAGAGAGGCAACGGGGAGTAGCACATCCGCTCTCGCAAGAGGAGATCAACTCACAGATTGAACACACGCAGCAAATTTTCCTTGGATACCTATTTAACGTGGCAAATCAGCGTTTCCGTGGTCGAAGGAGACACAGCTAAGCTTCAGCATGATTTAATTACAGCCCGCACTTCGCGGTTGATCACGTGGTGGAGTAGCAAGCCGTTTGTAGGTGATTGACAGATTACGTGAACTGGACACGTGGTTTATAATACTTTCACTCCGCCTTTAGGTAAATCGCTTCACTTTTTTCAGCCTATGTACCTTAGCAGCTGAACGCACATTATGTCGTTTTTTGGCCGCAGTAGAGAGGGAGCAAGGCAACCACAATGAGTACCGACTTTTTATTAAGATTAGTACGACGATCATCGTCTCCGCATGCGAGGTCAAACGGAGATGGAAACGCGCAAGAACATGGAAGTGATCGCTGGAGCACAATAATAGCACACCTGGCAAAAGCTTGCGCAGAAGTGACTAGGCCATGCTTGAATGATGACAGAGCATCTCGCACGGGTGCGTACGCATCAAAGCCAGATTGGAAGCTCACGTCAGAAAGGCGCTATTCAAAAGAGGGCGTGAACTATATCCAGGTCAGGGTGCTGTCTGATATTCCAACATTCGTCGGGCTTGATACGCATAATTATAGCTTACAAAAGGATGACGTCCTTTTCCTTCCATACGCAAATGCGCAGGTGCTCTGTGAACGAGGGCTGGTAGCGCTGGCTGAAAAGTTCGTCGAAAGCGCTTCAGGTGATTACACCCACCGGTTTCGCCAAGAAGATGAGTCCTTTGTGATCTCTGATGTCCACTAGGTGTATCACAAAAACTGGGTGATTATAAGCGCGGTGCTGAGTCCGATCGTGATGATGACCGTGGCCCATGCGATGTAATTGTAGCTTCTTGTATTGACGTGTTCTCCCATGACGTTTTTATCATTGATGATGAGCAGCACGTAGATGAGCACGAATGGAAGAAGAATGCCAAGAAAAACTTGCGATATAAATAATATCGAAAGCAGGGGCACATTAGGGAGTGAAATAATAAGTGCAGAGAGAATAATTGTGCCCGCGTACAGTCCAAAAAACACGGGCGCTTCTCTTAGCGTCTTCGATACACCCCTCTCAAGACCCAACCCTCCACACACAGCATACGACGTTGTAAGGGGAAGAATACTTGCTGCAAACAGTGAAGCGTTCAAAAAACCCACAGCGAAGAGGATAGAAGCATAATTGCCTGCTAACGGGACGAGCGCTTTTGAAACATCAACGACGTCGTTCACTTGGATGCCGTTGGTGAAGATCGTCGCTGCGCAGGCTACCACAATAAACCATGCAACAAGATTTGAAACAATTGACCCGCTCACTGCATCGAGTCTTGAGTACCCGAGCCGTGCGCTCGGGACTTCCTTTTCTGCAACCGACGATTGAATGTAGAATTGCATCCATGGAGAGATTGTCGTGCCGACTAATCCGATGAGCATGAGCAGATAGGCTCGTGTGAAGCTTATCTGTGGAACGACGGTTGAAATAGCAGCGGCCTTCCAATCAGGATGTGCAAGGAATCCTGAAACGATATACGAGAGATAGAGCACCGATGCGAATAAAAAAACTCGCTCTACACTTTTATAGCTCCCTTTAATAACTAACCACATAAGGAAAAGCACCGAAAGGGGCATAGATATAAAAATAGGGATTCCAAGAATTGACGCGCTGGCGGAGATGCCGGCAAATTCAGCGAGTGTTGTGCCAAAGTTTGCAGCAAGTAATGCCATCATTATGAAAAAGGTCATTCTAACGCCTGCTTTTTCACGTATAAGCGCCGCAAGCCCCTTGCCGGTAACGATTCCCATCCGCACGCCCATCTCTTGTATAACGGATAACGCGATAGTCATAGGGATGAAGGTCCATAGCATCGCGTAACCGAACTGGGAACCTGCCAGAGAATACGTCGCTATGCCGGCGGCATCGTCATCCGCGAGCCCGGTAATAAGGCCCGGACCCATCACTCCTAAAAAGACCACGATCCGCACGAAGCCAGGACTGTGTACTAGGCCCGTGATGAAGCTGCGATCCATTGCAGACACCTCGCCCTTTACGTACAGATTGATACGTGATATGCCCTATTTAAAAGTCGTTTGTGTCCGCTAGCTCGATCCCAAGGCAGTACTCCTTGTGGCTGCAATAGCACAGGCTGACGCTGAGTCGATAGCTACATGTGATATGTTAACGGCCTATGGATCCTTTTGCCCGTCTACGTCGACTAAGCTTGCGCTCACTAAGCGCTCTTCGAGTACTCAAGCAGCCCCCTAATAGCCCGAGCTTGTGCAGGGGACATCTGATCAAAAATTGCCTCCGCCTTCTCTTTAGGCATCCTTTCAAGCACATCTGCCGCGTCGTCGGGCTCCATGCGCGTGAGCAGGTCGGCAGCATCATCAGGAGGGACCTGCTCAAAAAGCTGCGCCATTTCGGTAACATCCTGCGGATGAAGCCGCGTGATGACGTCCTTAGGCACCTTTAAGCGAATCCCCGAGGTATCGCTTTTACCCACATCAATCGCTTCCCACGGGATGTAGCCGTGCGATCTGAGCCCAATATTTTTGATAATCGGTCCTATCCCAAGCCTCCGTAAGAAACTATGTACGCCAATTTCCACGCCCACGACGCGATATGCGCCATCTGTCGGCACGAGTTCCACGTCGTTGACTCTACTGACCTTTGCGTCCTGCCCATCGATCAGTTGCATGTCGAGTACGTCGGCAACAAGTTGTATGTCATGCTCTTGCTTATCGTACGATTCCATCCCGTCGGGGCTTGCTCTGAGAACAATCTCTGCGTCCAGTGTCTCAGTCTGATTCCATGGGACGAGCAGCTTCCCCCGAGACGTCGCCACCTCAAGGGCTCGTGTCAAAGGATATGGTTTGTCCATTGCAGAAATGACGATATCAGACAGCTTCCCAATGCTCTCTCCCTGGGCGGCTTTTACTGGTTTGTTTAATAAACTGCTTAGGAACGGCACAGTTAGCACTTAACCACAAAAGGTATTGGAGTTAACTCCCGTCTAACGGACACTATACGATATAATTCCGCTCAATGTGAAAAAAAAACGCACTCGAATATGCTTCCGTCAAAGTGAGACTCTCATACCGCGTGACAGGCGCTACCACATCTTGCTACCTCGGGCAGTCTAATGTAAACGCTTATCTTGCAGCACAGTCAAAGAAGGGTGCCTTGTCTCCACACCTCAATTCACTAAACCTTGGCAGCAACATTTCAAACCAAAAACCGGCAGCTCACGGATGCAACGCGGCTGCTATCTGCGTTGAGAATACTACGATCCCCTACCATGTGAAACGAGGACGCCGTAATTCG
>JAJRBK010000199.1 GCA_028679495.1 Methanobacteriota archaeon | reverse complement strand
TGCAAGGAACGATGAAAACGCTAAGAGAATGTATTTCCTGCTTATCTAGGACAAACACTCGAAAAAAACTGAATATTTTGAGATATTGAGCTTCCACCATTTACTACTCAACGTGTTCGTTCTTAGGGAACTGTTTTTCGAATAGGATAGTAAGAGCGACATTTCGTCCCGCGGAATCGGATGCATTGATATCTAGATTTGGTCAATTTCATTTTTTTGGCACCGTAAAGGCAGATTTTAGTGCATAAGCAAGAACATATGCGAAGGCAGCAGCACGCACCACTTCATCCCATCATAGCTTGGGACTCGAAGCAGGGATGGGGGGCGCGGGCATAGAGGCTTTCTTACCACTCCTCTCTAAAACACGGCGGTAAAATAGCACTTTGATTACGTCTGTAATAAGGAACCATAGCATGGCATATGCCCATACCACTAACGCAAGTGCCCATCCGATGGGCGCCATGAAGACGCCGTACACCACGATGAGCGTAGCCACAAACTGCGTGCCGAGCACGGCAGCGACAAGAATGGTAGCAGGCCGAAATGACCAGAAGGGACCTCGTGTTCGAGCCACAAAGATCATGAAGTGTCCGGCCACTGAGAGTTTTAAGTACATCATCGATTGAATCACGAGGCGACTGATAAAGAAGACACGGTCGGCAAGGTAAAAGAGCGAGAAAGATGCGATCACGCCGAGCGTTCCGAGGAGCGTAGCGACCGACAGCACCGTTCGCATGTCCCACGCTTCGGGCGTGTTCCGATAAGGAGCACGATCGTAGGCTATCGTTAGAATCGCCCCGTCGTTGAGCAGTGCAAGAAGCACGATCATAATCGCGGTTACGGGATAGAAGTTTACGATGAGTATTGAAAGCGTAATAAACAGCAGAACTCTGATTGTCTCGCCGATACGATAGATCGAGTAACTGGTCATTCGCTGAAAGATTCTGCGGCTTTCCTTGATTGCGTCAACGATGACAGATAAGCCTGGATTGGTAAGCACGATGTCTGCTGCTGATTTTGCGGCGTCCGTGGCTCCAGCAACCGCGATTCCAGCGTCTGCCTTTTTTAGCGCGGGCGCGTCGTTGACTCCATCCCCTGTCATGCCAACGATGTGTCCCCTGCCTTGGAGCAACTCGACGATGCGGTATTTATGCTCGGGAAATACCTGGGCGAATCATTCAGCAGCCTCGACGACATCGGCTGCCTCCTCATCAGGCTTCTCTACAAAAGAGGTAGCATCGATTATATTAGTGCCTAAATGGACTTCCGATGCGATCTGTTTGGCAATCGCGGTGTGATCGCCTGTTACCATTTTGATATCAACGCCCATCGATTGAGCCGTTTGAATCGTCTCTCCTGAATCCTCACGGGGAGGATCGTAGAGGGCAAGCACTCCCACGTAGTGCCATATACCTTCACTATCTGTCTTGGCAACGCCAAGCGCCCGATATCCCTTATGAGCGAATTCATCAACGGTGGCATTCACAGGAGAGGTGACATCTTTACCTTGGCTTATGAGCGCCAAGATCGCTTGCGGGGCGCCTTTTGATACTTTGAAGTGACTTCCGTTAGCTCCCTTAATGGTTGCCTCGGTTCTCTTTGCTACAGGATCGAAGGGAACGAACGCCGTCGTCTCGTATGCATCTGGTTGAGCGTCAAAGAGATGTTCATCTTTCGCGTGAGCAATGATTGTCGCATCGATGGGGTCTTGGTCCTCCGCTCGTGAGGCTAAGACAGCATAGCGTAACATGTCATCGCTCGTAAAGTTTTCAAGGGGGCGTGTGTCGGCAAGCGTAAGCTCGTTTTTCGTAATCGTTCCAGTTTTATCAGAGCACAAGATGTCAACGCCTGCCATCTCTTCAATGGCGACAAGCTTGCTGACAATCGCTTCTTTTCGTGCAAGGGCGATGGCCCCGACGGCCATTGTCACTGAAAGAACCGCCGGCAGAGCAACCGGTATCGCCGCGACGGTAAGCACAAGCGCAAATTGCAGGATCGAGAGAATACTTTCCTGCCGGATCAGCGCCACGATGATGATGAGAGCGGCCAGTCCGACTGCAAGCGCGATGAGATAATCACCGATTCTTATGACCGCCCGCTGAAAATGACTGCGGGTCTTGGCTTCCTCAACGAGTCGCGCAGTTTTGCCAAAATATGTTCCCATCCCCGTCGACACAACGAGGGCGTCCATCTCTCCTTGCCGGACGATAGATCCCGAGTACCCTACATCAGTCCTGTGTTTTTCAACAGGAAGCGACTCACCGGTGAGCGCCGATTCGTCAAGAAGAAGGTAGTCCCCCTTAGTAAGCTTCACGTCTGCCGGCACGACATCACCGAGTCGCACGCGAATAACATCACCTGGCACGAGTTGCCGAGCGGCAACAGTTGTCCATGCACTATCACGCAGAACTCGCGCGTTCACCGCAAGCTTGCGTTTCAGCAGCTCTATAGCGTTTGCGGCCTTGTTCTCCTCCCAGAACCCGACAACCGCGTTGAGCAGTAAAAGAGCGAGTATGACAAAGAAATCCTCATAGTGCT
>JAJRBK010000022.1 GCA_028679495.1 Methanobacteriota archaeon | reverse complement strand
GTACCTTTTCGACGATCTGGAGAAGGGTCCTGTAGCGCCTTACAGATGGACTCAATATTATGTTTGACCCCTCAATTTTGACGTCGACGTCTGACAAGGTTTGTAGTTTGTTCACCACGTCGTCGAGGCTGATACTTCGCTGCTCAAGCACGCGATCGTCAAATTCCAGATAGATTTGCATCTCATCCGTATCTGTCAAGATGTCGGCAATGTCGCTTATGCGAGTAGCCTCAATCTCCCAACCGAGCTGTAGAGCCCTCTCGCGGTCGGTCGCGCTCTCTTGGTCCAGGTATATCGTCATCATCGGAGTATCAGGCACCTTGCGAGCGTCCACAATTTCAATAAGTCGTGGGAGCCCAAGCGTAACGTTGATATCTGCGACTCCTGCGTAGTGAAACGTCCTCATCGTCATCTGGGTTCCAGGCTCTCCAATTGACTGAGCTGCGATGGTTCCGACCGCTTCGCATGGTTCAACTCTCGAGCGCCTATATACTTCCTCTGCCGCATGCAGGATCTCGGCTATCTCCTCCTCAGACAATTCATGTCTATTGAGTTCTGATAGCAGTTCGGTTTTCACATTTAACGGCAAATTAAGCAAATTTATCTTCGCCTGTACGTCCATCGAAGCTCACCCTTTCCCTTGTTTGTCTATAACTGCTTGAATGATTTTTTGCACGTTGACCGATTTTCCGTAATCACTTTTTGTTGGGTCGACGCCGTCCTCACCGTAAACAAACTGCACGACTTTTTCTCCCGATCGGACGGTCCCATCATATCCGACCTCAAGATCTTGCAGCGCGTTTATTAACCGCCTTTGCAGATATCCAGATTGAGAAGTTCTAACAGCTGTATCAACGAGCCCTTCTCTACCTCCTATCGCGTGGAAAAAGAACTCGGTAGGCGTGAGGCCTTTCTTGTAGCTTGATCTGACGAAGCCTCGTGTATCTGCCCCCAAATCACCTTTTTGAAAATGAGGCAGCGTGCGATCGTAGTACCCCCTCTTGATCCGCTCCCCTCGCACCGATTGCTGGCCGACGCTTCCTGCCATTTGCGTAAGGTTTAGCATCGACCCTCTCGCACCTGAAACAGCCATCACTACGGCCGAATTATCGAGCGCGAGTTCTCCGGCAAATCCAAGATTTTTGCCCGCAATTTCCCCTGCTTTATCTCGAGCTCGGCCGAGCTCCTGCATTATCTTCATCTCTAAGGTCTCATTGAGAGTCCGACCTGGCATTGATTCAAGCTCTCCGACTTCGTACGCGTTTATCAAAGCCTCAACGCGTTCTTCTGCCTTCTCAATGATCTCGTCGATCTCCAATAACGCCTTTTGAGAGACGTCTTCGTCATCGATTCCAAAACTAAACCCAAAGTGCATTATGCTTCGAATAGCAAGCTTTGTTGCGTTATCAAGAAACCGTGAAGCCTCCGTGAAACCCGTATCTGTGTACTCTCTAATAATCCCGTCAAGGAGCGCGCCACTGAAAGCTCCGACTGCTTTCTCATCGATCACGCCGCAGATCAAACTGCCAGCCTCAACTTTGACGTAAGCGTCTGATTCACAATCAGTTTTAAGACAGACATCGTGCATGACACACTTCTTGGCTTTCAGGGTTACGTTTAGCTTGCCTGGAAGTATCATGCTGAACACTTGTTTGCCGGTGTAATAGCCAGTTCCGTCTTTGACGATCGCAGGTTCAGGTAGCGCCTTATATACATCACATTTCCTGAGAAGTTCATGAACTTCGCTTTTCGTGAACCTCGTTCCCTTTTGGGTCAGCAAGAATAGCCCCGATATATGATCATGAATACCGCCGATAATAGGCCCCCCAAACCGAGGGGATAAGATGTTTTCTTCCACTTGCATTAGAATCCGCGCCTCAGCGCGCGCTTCTTCTGTTTGTGGCACGTGGAGGTTCATTTCATCACCGTCAAAATCGGCGTTGTAGGGCGGACATACTGCAGGATTCAGCCTAAACGTTTTAAAAGGCATGACTTTCACCCTATGTGCCATAATGCTCATACGGTGCAGTGATGGCTGACGATTGAAGAGGACGATGTCGCCGTTCTTTAACTGTCTTTCAACAACCCATCCATTCTCGATCGTTTCAGCCACTTCGTCACCATTTTTGTCAGTTACTTTGACGCGCCGACCATCGAGGCGTTTTATGTAATTGGCCCCCGGATGATCCGATGGCCCACGTTTTACGTATTCGCGCAGTTCATTGATGTTGCGCGGTGTCACGATAATGGGCACCGTCATTTCCCGTGCAATGGCTTCTGGCACCCCAACTTCATTTATGCTTAGATTTGGATCTGGCGAAATGACCGTTCGTGCGGAGAAGTTTACTCTTTTTCCAGAGAGACTCCCTCTGAAGCGCCCATCTTTGCCTTTGAGTCGCTGAGAAAGCGTTTTGAGAGGGCGTCCACTTCGATGGCGTGCGGGTGGCACGCCAGATACCTCATTATCAAGGAACGTGGTGACATGATACTGTAACAGTTCCCATAAGTCTTCTATGATAAGCTGGGGGGCTCCCGCCTCACGATTTTCTTGGAACCTTTGATTGATTCGTATGATATCGACAAGCTTGTGCGTCAGATCATCCTCTGATCGCTGCCCGTTCTCAAGCGTTATTGAAGGACGCGTGGTTACAGGCGGGACAGGTAAGACCGTCAGTATCATCCATTCCGGGCGAACATTTACTGCGTCAAGGCCGAGCAACTCAATGTCCGCATCTGGGATCCGCTCAAATCGATCACGTATATCGGCTGGCATCAGCTTGTGATTGTCCTCGACGTACCGCGTTGGTTTTTCGTACTTAATCTCTCTCGCCTGCTCGGCGCAATAAGGGCACGTCACAGTTTTACGCGCCTCTTTTATTACATTTTTAACGACGTCCTCAATTGAGTAATTCTTGTCCTTTAGCTCGTGCATCTTTGAAAGATAGTCGTGCTTTTGCATTTCGTCCAAAAGCAAATGTCCACATCGCCGACAGGTCGCCCGGAGTATCTTCCTGATTAGCTTAGCGAATCCCACATGAACCACCGGAGCAGCAAGCTCAATATGTCCAAAATGGCCAGGGCATTCGCCGGCTCGTTGACCGCATGTCCTGCATCGTAAACCAGGATCAATCACTCCAAGTCGGGGATCCATCAATCCCATTTCAATAGGAAAGCCATCGTCATCGTACGTATCAGCAGTGATGACCTTCGTCACACTCATCTTTCTGTATTCTTTTGGTGACAATAGACCAAACTTAATTCTCCCTATGCGCTTCGGACTACTCATTGTCGACCCCCCTCCTTAAACAGCATCCTCTAATTCGATGCGTGGTGCGATCCCAAGTGCTTTCATCTCATCGAGAAGCAGCTTGAAAGCATAACTCATCTCAACCTTGTAGATATCGGTGTCAGCTCCGCAATTCGGACAGTATACCACGTTGCGTCGCTTATCAAACGTTGCTATCATGCCACACGCCGTGCATACGAACTCCTCGACTTTATCCGATTCATCAACAAGTCGTTCTTTTAACGCTAGAGCGGCGCCGTGTCCTATCATCACGTCGCGTTCCATCTCTCCAAACCGAAGCCCTCCTTCACGTGCTCTGCCTTCTGTGGGTTGATGTGTCAACACTTGTACGGGTCCACGGGATCGTGCATGCAGCTTTTCCGATACCATGTGATGCAGCTTTTGATACAAAATCATACCAATGAATATATCAGCGACAATTCTTTCGCCTGTGATCCCATCATAAAGGACTTCTTTTCCTGTGTGCGAAAAACCATTTCTTTTCAAAGCTTCTCTCAAAGCCACTTCAGGTTCGCCACCAAATGCCGTACCATCAATTCGCCTTCCCTCAAGGCTGCCGACCTTTCCCCCTATCATTTCCAAAACGTGACCGACCGTCATCCTCGACGGAATGGCGTGTGGGTTAATGACAAGATCGGGCACGATACCCACTTCAGTAAATGGCATGTCTTCTTGTGGGACTATGAGTCCGATAACGCCTTTTTGTCCGTGGCGCGAGGCGAATTTATCGCCCAACTCGGGCACCCTCTGATCCCTCGTTCTGACCTTGACGAGCCGTGATCCGTTCTCCCCTTCTGTAATTATTACGGCGTCGACCACGCCGGTTTCATTTGAGCGCATGGTGACTGACGTCTCGCGCCTTTTTTGCGTGCTTATGCCTCCCAATTCAGTAGGTTCCTCAAGAAATCGAGGGGGACTGGTCTTGCCTACAAGCACATCGTTCGGCTGAACGTCTGCCTCGGGGTTTACGAATCCGTCTTCGTCCAAGTTGGCATATACTTCAGGACCACGTGCACCTCGTACTTCGGCGTCCGGTATTTCGAACTTATCCTCTTGGCCGCCAGGGTAACGACGTTCTTCAGCTTCATACGTACGGAAGAAGTGACTTCGTCCTAAACCTCGTTCGACAGAACTCCTATTGATAATAAGTGCATCCTCGATGTTATATCCCTCAAATGATTGAACGGCGACCACAAAGTTTTGCCCTGAAAGTCGATCGTCGAAGCCGACCGCCTCCATAGTGTTTGTTTTTACCAAGGCAAGTTGTGGGTAATGCAAAAAATGTGAGCGAGTATCAGGTCGCAGTTTCCAGTTAGCGAAGGAGACGCCTAAAGACTGCTTGACCATGCCAGCTCCCATCGTGTTTCGTGGAGAGGCGTTGTGCTCCGGGTAGGGGACCAATCCAGTAGCGATTCCCAAAATAAGCGAGGAGTCAATTTCGAGATGTGTGTGCTCACTAGTAAGATCCGCAGGATCGATAGCGACGTATATGTTTTCTTCTTCTTCTGCGTCGATATACTCGACGAGCCCATCCGCTACTAAATCATTAAATGAGAGCTCCCCTCGCTCAAGTTTTTTTATGTGTTCTTCGATGATCAAAGGATTACCATCTTGAACAATGATTAGAGGCCTGCGTGCTCGCCCAGAGTCCGTGTTGATGTTTATCTCGTTCGTATCTTCGTGATACGCTATATTGATCAAATGAGGCAGTTCTCCTCGTCTACGCTTAGCCCTAAACTCATTAACAAACGCTCTTGGATTGTGATGTGTGCCCTTGAGCGCACCATCAATGTATATGCGCGCTTCACTCATCTGCTTTCACCTCGTCATCCGGTTCGTGCCCTATAGGCGTGTAGCCAAGGTCGTCGAGCGCGGAGAGAACAATGGCCTCGTCCTCTAGTGTGGTTGAGAGCTCTACTTGCTGAGCAAAGTTCTTTACAAGTCCACAATTTGGCCCCTCTGGTGTTTCACTGGGACATATACGCCCCCACTGGGTTGGATGGAGATCGCGTGCCTCAAAATGAGGCTGCGCCCGAGATAACGGTGAAATGACCCTTCTTAAGTGAGAGAGCATGGCCATATAGTCTGTCCGGTCAAGTAGCTGTGAGACCCCAGTTCTGCCGCCAACCCAGTTTCCAGTCGCGAGAGGATGTACCAATCGCTCGGTCAGCACATCAGCTCTCACTGCTGTGAGGACGTTAAGCTCACGGTTTCGCATATCCGCTCGCTCAAGTTGATACTTAATATCCCGTGTCAACCGACTGAACGACACACGAAAGAGGTCTTCCATCAAATCGCCAGCAAGTTTTAGGCGCTTATTTGCGTAATGATCTTTGTCATCTTCTGCACGCTTCCTCAACGCCAATTTGAAGCACGCCTCTGCCATCCTCCCTAGAAAATGTGCTTTGATCAACCTCATATCCTCTTCTGAGAGGAGTGGATCGTTTAAATGAGGAAGCAGGTAACGATCAACGACGTAATTAGATCTTTTTGCTTGATACTCAGTAGCTTGGCCTGCCGCTACCTTTTCACCCAGCCGTTTCATTGCAGCTTCTTGGACTCTTTGATAGTACTGCTCGATAGTCTCGTCCTCTGCTTGCGGAAAATCTTCAGCCTCTTCTATGTTCTCTAGCATAAATTTGACAATTTCTGGATCATCAGAAACAGACTGGACGATGTCTTGGTCTGTCACAAGCCCCAAAGCTCTAACGAGCATGATGTAGTTAATTCGTCCGGAGACCGATGGAAAAGAGACTTCCAAGATTGAATCACGGCCTCTTTCCACCATCACTAACGCCTTGTATCCGCGTCGTTGAGAGAAGACTTTAGCGACCTCTATGCGTCCCCCGTAACGCTCATCATACTCTGCAAATATCTTGTTCGGCGCAAGGTCCTCGAGCGTGATTATGACGCGTTCAGATCCACTAACGATAAAGTATCCCCCGGGATCAGCTGGATCTTCCCCTAACTTGACCATCTGCCCAGATGAAATCTTAGATAAATTGCACGCCTTAGAGCCCACCATTATCGGCATAAGACCGACTTCAACTTCTTCGGGTTCTTTTTCGATGTCACCCTGGATAAGGACCATTTCAAGAAATACTGGAGCAGCATACGTGATGTTCCGTAACCTCGCTTCAGTAGGGTAGAGCTCTTCAAGAGATCCATCGGCTTCCCGTACCTTGGGCGTATCAACCCTTATACGTCCGAGTCGCACTATGAGACCGGGGACGTCTGTTTCGATAACCGATTGCTCGTCAATAATTTTTTGAAGACCATGATCAATAAAATCGTTGAAGGAGTCGATATGGTGTTGAGCTATCTTATTCCTGGTAAAGTAGCTTTTTGAAATTATTCGTCTATCGATCATCCGATCACCCCATTTTTGTATCAATTACCAGGCGAAAGGAAACCGCTTCGTCTGCTGTCAGGCTTCGACGAACTATTTTCACAACATCGTCTTTTGTCGCCCCGATTTCTTTGCATGCTGGATCTGTGACCAATATCTTGGGAAGCTGTTTGAGTTCAATACTGTATCGCGCCAACAAGTCTTGCACCTCTTCTTCTGACATCACCACGTGCTCCGGGACCATCTTGTGCTTCAAAACGTTCGGATTTTTCATTTACCACCTGTAGTTATTGCAGCAGAGCAAGCGTTAATTGCTCCTTTAAAACGCGTAGAACACGACTCTGATTTCCAACGTTGCCTATCCATCATTTTCAGGAATAGCCGGCCGCATCCCTAATTGATTGTGTTGTAAATTAGCTCGTAAAAGGCGGGCTCGAAGGGATTTGAACCCTTGACCGCCTGGTACCTCTCCATAAAGCATCGGTTAAAAGCCAGGTGCTCTGCCTAACTGAGCTACGAGCCCTCCGTCTATTTCGATACTGTACTCTAACAGGTTGAGTACAACTTCACAATCAGCGATAGGACACCCTCACCGTTTTAAGTATGGGGTTCTTTGATTTAAACCTTTCCTCATCTACCAAACGTCAATTGCTTGAGAAGCTGCAATTTTTTTTTTTCGCGAGTCTTAAATACACGAGAGGTATATTACCTTTGCTGAACACCTACAGACTTACGTTGGTGATCAAGTATGGCAAAAGTAACAATAAGCCTCATAAAAGCTGATGTTGGAGGGTTCCCGGGGCATGCGACCGTTCACCCGCATCTCTGCGATAAAGCAGAGGAACTCCTAGGTGAAGCCGTACAAAGCGGCCTAATCACCGATTTCAAAGTTCTTGGGGTCGGCGACGACCTCGAGCTCATTATGGGACATTTCAAGGGCGAAGATAACTCGCACGTACATGAGCTCGCATGGAATATCTTCACCGCCTGCACCGATGTTGCAAAAGCGCTCAAATTATACGGCGCAGGACAAGACATGTTAAAGGACTCGTTTGCAGGCAACGTTCGTGGAATGGGGCCAGGCGCGACAGAGCTTGAATTCACCGAGCGAACTGGTGAGCCGCTCATTGCATTTATGATGGATAAGACTGAGCCGGGAGCGTTTAATCTACCTATCTTCAAAACGTTTGCCGATCCGTTTAACACCGCCGGATTAGTGATAGACCCTAGTATGACCGTGGGGTTCAAATTCGAGATTTGGGATATCAGAGAACATAAGCGCGTTTTCATGGACTGTCCAGGCGAGATGTACGAAATGCTCGCACTTATCGGGGCTAAAAGCCGCTACGTCATCAAGCGGGTTTGGCCAAAAGACGGTGGGAAATTGCCAGCCGATGAACCCGTAGCTGCAGTGAGCACCGAGAAGCTGTTTGAAATTGCGGGCGAGTATGTGGGAAAGGACGATCCAGTGGCCTTGGTGCGATCCCAATCAGGATTGCCTGCTCTCGGTGAGATACTAGAACCTTGGACACTTCCTCACCTCGTGAGCGGCTGGATGCGCGGCAGTCACAATGGCCCTGTCATGCCAGTCGGCCTTAAGGACGCTAAATGCACTCGTTTCGATGGTCCTCCGCGCGCAGTCGCTGCTGGCTTCCAGATAGCGAATGGAAAGCTTATCGGCCCGGTTGATCTTTTTGATGATCCAGGTTACGACGCAGCACGGGCAGAAGCAAACGTTATTGCGAATTATATGCGTCGTCATGGGCCGTTTGAACCGCATCGCCTACCACTTCAAGAAATGGAGTACACGACACTGCCAAAGGTCCTTCGAAAGCTAGAAGGTAGATTCGAAT
>JAJRBK010000238.1 GCA_028679495.1 Methanobacteriota archaeon | reverse complement strand
TTGATAAACGCCTTCAAAAAGCAGTTGCTGGTATAGATAGTAAAACGGATGGCACTCTAGCTACACCAGCGTATTCACAGCGTTTCGCTATGTGAGTTGGAAAGAGTTTACTATGTTCTGTGCATCTGGCACAAACTTGCTAAAATTGCTGGGCGGAGTTTTGTAAGTGAGGACATATGATGTGCCGTTGTTCATTGTCCATATCGTTTGGACCTGTAACGTCTGATTCCTTACGTCTGTCGGACTGTATTGAACAGGGATAACCGCTTGGTACGCGAGTGTCCGGGCAGGTTTTCCTGCTAGGGTGCCGTTTGTTACCTTTTGAATAGTCGTGAAATTCTGGTAATTAATGAGTCGGCTTAGATAGTCATCACTCACCGAATCGAGCGTTGCGTTTGACTGAAGTTTTTCCGTGGCAACGTTAAGGGCAGTGACGTTATTCGTCGGGTCGAGATACACGTAGAGCTTTACCGGCGTGCTTCCGTTTTGATCAAACTTGAATTTTGAAGGGAACGTAACCTTGAAACCCGCCGTACTCGTTAAAGTCGTGTTATTGCCTACCGCCGTAGTCGTTTGCACAACCGGCGTTGGCGTTGGAGAGGGACTGGTAGTAGTAGTGCAACCAGCCGTTACTACTGCAAGTGTCATAAGTGCAGCAATAGCCAATGCTGCCGTTATTTTTCGACTGTCCATGATATCAGCTCGGGCGTATATCAAAATCTCTTACACAATAAAGTCCTTAGATAATAAAAGGTTTATAATCGGAACTTTTTTTTGCCGAGCGATGCGGCAGGTACCCTCTCTAAGTCGACTACGCTCCTTCACCAGCGAGTTCACGGGATGTAGAGATATACACGCACCGATCCGGTGAAGACGTGACTTTCTTTTAGAAAGACGCGCTTCTTGTTGCGAAGCATATCAAGTAGAAAGGGACACTCGGCAACTTAAGATGGGCATCACACCCTTTTTTTGGCCGCAGCCAAGGTTTAGCAATGGTCTTTCATCTGTCACAAAAAGAATATCAATAACGGCTCCTTTTTCGCAAATGAACCCTATGTTCGGTTCCCCCGTACGCTCTGAACCACTTGTTTGTGTACCGTGTACTTATGTAACGTAATGGCTTGTGACAGTCAGAGATGATATCCATATGTTCCACCACATTTCATACGCAGCTTTGGTTGTATAATCCAGGTGGATTCAGTGAGACGTGTATCTTGAATTTCCTGTCGCTAATTCGCTATCGTGTCTACTTAGTTCTGAATGCGTCGAGTCGCTTATTAGCGGTGTCATTACCGTCAACAGTCAGAGCGTGCCGAATACAAAACCAAATATGGCTAAAAGACCGCAAAGACTCCCGACTGTTACGACGGAGCCGACAACGAAGATAAATCCATATTTGACTACGCTTTCCCTCATCGTCATCGTTTTATCTCTCCGGGCCTGTATTTTCTTTAAACGCGCAGTTCCTTCTGCTAACCAGTATTTCGGGGGGGGCGATCTGGTCATATTTGGTGCATTTTATACCTTGCTCGTGGAGCTTACAGAAATAACACTGAGGTATAATCGTCGTCACCGTTCTATTATCGTATGCGCTGGATTTTATAGGTTCGACGTGTCAAGACACCTTACAAAACTTGACTAAATGAGAGATATTGAGAAGTCATTTTGACCGCTCCGACATCTTAAAAAAATGAGGTCCTCGCCATCGGTCAAAGGGTGAAAGTGTTACGAATTATTGAGCAATTAATCGACTTGTCCACACATCGACGCAGCAACGGGACCGCTGCAGCACCCTGCTGAGTGTTAATTACCTCAAGCAGGCAAGGGTAGTCTTACTCCGATCAAGAGAGGAGATAACACCCCTTATTTACGTCTACATCAAACTCACATTTTTCTATCTATTCAGTCTTTGTATGTCGCTCCGTAGCATCCGAACTTCGTCAATAAGTTCAACTAAAAGTTGAGCCGTCAGTACCCCCCTCCTATCGTCGTTATCAGTCCACAAACCTAAGTGCATTGACCGATCGTTCATTAATTCTCGCGCTGTTTCTAAGCTCATTTTTCCATCTCTTAGGTATTAAACGGAGCTTAATAATGCTAAGATGCGATAAGGATGCCGATACAGGGAACCTTTATCACACCTGGATCGTGCAGGAGCTTTTGGAATAATTACGAACGCGTAAGCAACCATTTGAGAACGTATAATAACTCCCTCGTCTCTTCGGTAACCAAATCAGACGTGATCAGGGTTGAAAGCTGTGAGTTATATAGACGACGAAGTGTTGAAGCGAGCGGGGGAATCGGTCGCGCAAGCTTCAGTTGCTGCCAAATTCCGTACGCATCAAATGATAAGGAGGATGTCGAAGCCGCCCAGACTCCGACATCGGAGATCGTTATTTCCTTTTCGCTACGAGCCCGTAGTAAAGACAGGATCAACTTAACCGTTTCGTTTAGTGTGCGCCGTTTGATGTGTGTCACGGGGGTCGTGTGCGTTGCCCCACTAGGGGGTAAGTCCGGTTTGCACACGCATCTCCGGCAGCATCAGATGTGGCACGCAGTTTTGCTGACGCTCCCGTAACACACTTTCGGCGCCACGGCGACGCAAGACGTGGTATCGTTGGAAGATCACGTTCCACGTGCTGCTTGCCGTAAAGGAGGCTCGTGGACGACACACACCACAAGCGTTAAAAGTTGGTGTCTATCCGTAAATAACAACGTAACACAAATGTTGCACTATTAAACCGAGCTAGCACGCACCCACACGAATTCTCCTAAGCCCGCATACGAAGCGATTTCATAGCTCGGCGAAGCAGTAGGATCGCAGCGCGTTCTTCTTCGTGCTGTAGGAGGACGATAGCCCGCTTTAGCACGCGGGCTCTCTATCTACTCCGTCTTTGACCTGACGATGTCTTCAAATGCTTTTAGCAGACACGACTTGCATTCGGTATGGCTTGGCATGGAGAGACCCTTGCCACAGTCATCGTATAGGTTGTAGTAGCAGTACGCAGTTTTCAGTTCGACTTCCATCTCATTCACCCCCCTATGACCTTGACCTGTTTGTTTTGTCGGGTTGCCCGTGAGGGGCTGCACCGCAGCGCTCCCGTGCAGGCAAGCCTACGTGGGATGAGTATGTAAACACGCGTGAAGTACGTCCCGTGT
>JAJRBK010000021.1 GCA_028679495.1 Methanobacteriota archaeon | reverse complement strand
TGCGCTGCTTATGCTGAACGTTGCAGGAGTGATGAATGCGCTAACCGACAGAGTCGGCGAGTTACGGTCAATGAGATAAGGAAACGTTCGCCATATTCTGTATCCGCTGTTTCAGGAGGCGTCTCAGTGCGTCAACCTGTCTTCTCTTGGCACTTATAGGCACCACTCGGTCAGTCCATTGCTTGTACGGTGGAAGCATTCCTAACCGGGATACGATCGTGTTCATGGTCTCGTCCAGTACTTTTAATTTATCTATCTTATTCACAGCGACGATTGGATCGATGTCAAGATCAAGCAAGTATTCGAATATTTCAACATCCAGAGGGACGGCGTGTCGCTGTAAGATAGCCATGAAAGACACTGCATCTATAACATGCACGCCGATTATTTGCCGATCTAGATCCTTCACCATGTGTTCAATCGTTTCACTAACCAAGCGTTCATAGCCCTTTAAATCGCGTTTGAACCCGAGACCAGGGAAGTCTGTCACTGCAAGTCCTTCGAGTTGATATCGCAGAGGCGCCCGAGTTATGCCAGGACGTCGTCCGATTCGTGCTTTGAACCCGAAGAGTTCCTTGATAAGGGTTGATTTGCCTGCGTTTGCCCTTCCTATAAAAACGATCTCAATACTCTTCATCGTCTAATTGAAGTCACAAAATTGAGGGGATTCTCAAGCTTGAGGAGCTTTATCCTGCCGATGGTCAGCGTGCCGTTTGGATCGCTTCTTTACGTACATAAAAGAAGCCAAAATAATTAAAAACGCCGTGTTAGCGACAACTAAAGACGGGAAGGTCAGACCGATACTTCCCGTTAAGCCAAGCGCGATTGAAAGAGCAGCGAGCACACTAACTCCAACACCAAAGGATACAGTGAGCGTTTCTATAATATCTAACTCGTGCAGGCGAAGCGCGAGGATAACGAGATACCCAGGCAGCAGTATCAAGTAGGATACGGCGAGCAGAAACAAAAGAATGCTTAAAATATCAACCTGCATAGCTTACCCTCATTTCGATTGAAAAGCCTCGTTCATCTCCTAACCTTGTTTGCTTCACATAATGCCTTGCAGATAATCAACGTGCAATCACTTTGTAAATCGTCACTGTGGGGTTTGAATACACGCTTTCGAAGTAGTTTTGGTCTTCTACAGTCGTTGCTAACTCGTAACGCTGCTCCCGGGAACCCATAAAGACGTATGAGACGTTGAGCTGCTGTAAGTCTTGGCTTAGTGATTGTGAACTGCGTTCGTTCATAACAGTATCTATCTCTTGCTGCAAGCTTATCCCATGGTATTGGATTGTATAGAGCGGCCCTGCAAAGGCTACTCGTCGTCCCGTCTCTAGGGGAACCCGCGGAAACGTCGACGGTTCCTCGAGGAAAATAGCGTCCTTGTTGGTGTTCGCCTTCACCCAATCTAAAGCCATTACCTCGTCAGTTGTTGCGAGCGTGTAGGTTTCATCGTTATAAAACTGCCATAGCATATAGGTTGACGGCAACGCAAGGACCAATGCTGCCACGATAGCTGCTATTTTTAGAAGCACGGGTCTCGATAAACCACGCGCGGTTCTTATCGCCTGTATGGTAGAGGCAATGTAAAAGCTGGCGAACACAGCTATGGGCAGGTACAAAAACACGAGGAACCGGTAGGTGTTTTGTGTGAGGGGGAGCGCTATAACCCCCATCAGCACAAGCACGCAAAGCGCGAAATACATCAGCGGTCTTGCAGCTTCGTTTTGTAACGATCGGTATGCTCCGACCGCTGCCAGTATTGCTATAAGACCATAGACGAGGAACATGAAGTAGAGCGAGTACGTCGAGAATGCAATTTCCGCTTGATTCTGCCCTCCGACAAGCAGGAGGACCTGAGGGAGTGCCACAGCACTGCCAACGAGAAGGGATAGGAAGCTGTATTTTGCGCCCTTTGTATCCTTTTTTACGTATGTGAAGACGGTGTAGACGCCCACGGCTGCGAAAAGCGGCAGTGCTGTGATCACGTGGTAGTAGGGCAATAACCCTAAAACGAGACCGAAAAGTAACGTGCTCTTCAGCTTTAAACTTTTTACTAAGGTTGTCCACACGACAAACGCAAATGTGAGAATAACAAGCGCGAAAGTTTCCGTTTGAGGTAGCAAATAGAATAATATCGTCTGATCATACTTTATTGTCGCCGTGTCGCTGAACTGGTAGATAAGATACAGAAAAAGGTCGGTTGGTTGCTCTGCTGGTTGCACAAGAAGGATCACGATCCATGCCAACCCTCCGCCGAGCGTATACAAAAGCATTGCAATCAACGCTGTCGCGTTATTAAACGCATAGCGGCAAAGCACGTAGGTATTCATCGCAAGCGTGAACAAGAGCACCGGAATTGCGAGTTTGAATACTAGTAATGCGCTGATGCCGCTCGAGATAGCGAGCGTTCCGATGTACACGTGCATGAACCAATTATAGACGATGTAATACGTTGGAAGGTAGGGGTCCTCTGGGGGCACGTGCTGGGATTCAACAAAACGGGATATTATCGAAAGATGGAAGTTCATATCAGAAGCTTCCGTCGGATGCATCACTAGGCCTTCTTCGTTGATGACGAGCGTTTTAGCGAGGGGAACGCTAACGAACAAAGCGAGGACAAGAGACAGCAAGATTGGGAGTGCAAGCATTAATGCACGGCGTTCCCGCACTCTGTTTGCTAGGAGGGACCTTTCATGTGGTTGCTGTGCAGCAAAGGACAACAGTGAGAGTATAACTATGACAGATCCTATAAACGGCCCTGTGAGCGAAGCGCTGATATTAAGGAGGAGCAGCGTCGTTGCGGATACAGGCACCATAAGAAGGGATAAAGACAGAGCGTAGCTGATCGTTGTGTGGAGCTCAACGTTCCTACCGTTTCTGTAAAGCAGAAAGGTGCTAAGGCCGGGAACTACCATAAGGAGAGGAAGCGAGACGGACTGCAAAGGCAGCATTAAGACTAGTCCAGCTGCGGCCGTGAGAATTTGGTAAGGGGTAGATCGTAAGCTAATCATCCTGAATCAACATTTTTGCTGAATAGCCGTGCAACAAGAGTGTCAGCGTATGTAAGCGTGGCAAACGCACCGATCCCACCTGCAATTATAAGCGACTGTACGAAGAACGTTAAGAATCGATCCATGAATATCCCGACACCAAACAAGTCATTCTTTGTAAGCAATAGCGAGGCAACTACCCATGAATAGAGCAAGAAACGTTTATCTGTCTTTGTGCGTTGGAGCCAAGCTAAACCAACAACAGCGAAAGGCAAAACAAGCAGTCCCGCTCGTTCGAAAAACCCAACGCTATTGGCACTTGCGAAAAAATCAACCGGCGTGCCTTCGTGATATTTGACTTGAGATAACCCTAAGATGCTAATCGTATGAAGAGAGTAGAGCTGCCACAGACCGTACATGGACAATAGAGCAACAAGCGGCACTAGCGCCTTAAGAAGTTCATTTCTATTTCTGACTTGTGTGAGCACGTAGATCGACAACACTGCGGCAAGGGTAAGAAGCGTCATCTGATGCGTTAAGGCTGTTAAAGCTGCAGCCACCACAGACAGAATCACGTACCTGTTAAACCGAAAGGGGGCTTGGGTTTTGTTGACTACAATGAAAAACAACGTCAGTGGAAGTGTAAAAAGGCCAAGAAGCTCGGGTAATGCTCGCAGAGTAAAAATAGCTATCTCTGGGGAGAGAGTTAGGAAAAACAGGGCAGCTATTGCAGCACTCACCCCAGCAAATCGCCTGGAAATCGAATACACTATGCCGAACACCGCAACTGAAAGCAATATCGTCACAAGGCCCGACATGAGCATAACGTCGATTCCGCTCACGAGCGATTGAGAAGCGATAAGGAGGCGATATGCAGGGACATAAAAATTTGGAAAGCCGCCATTGTATGAGAGCTCTTGTGCGGGATAATAGCCCGACTCTAGCGTAAGCCGTTCTATACCCACATGATACATAGTATTTCCATACGTTGGGATCACGTAGCTTTGAAATATTCTCAAGTGATAATCGATAAACAGGATTAGCAATACAATGAGAGTCGCGTACCTAGCAACACGAGCGTAATCAAACGACCTAGATCGGACCCTACTTTCCGTGGTCATGGCTAGACCACCTTGTATATTCGAACGTCCTCGTTTGAATAAACGAGCTTAAAATAGTTGCTGTCCTCGAACTTAGTCGTGTCTATGGGGATCCACCCAAATCCGCAAAAGACTAGT
>JAJRBK010000198.1 GCA_028679495.1 Methanobacteriota archaeon | reverse complement strand
ATAGCGCGAGGATTTGGGGCAATTTGACGAAAGAATTCAAAGTTGTTTTTGAACCTGATAATAAGACTGTCAAAGTTGAACGAGACACCACCGTACTTGACGCAGCCACGAGCTCTGACATCTACATCGACAGCATATGCGGAGGCAGGGGGAAGTGTGGCAAGTGCAAGGTTCTTATCGATGGAAGCGTCAAGAGTGATGAAACTGATCTTTTGAGCGCCGCAGAAAAGGCGCGAGGTTACTACCTGGCTTGTTTGGCGCGCGTCGCAGGCAATTTAAAAGTGACCGTACCAAAAGAGAGTAGAGTCGAATCGCATCAAATTCTGATGAGAAGCCTAACCGAGCCCTTGTCAGTCATTGATCAGCCCGTGGTGAAAGTCCCACTTTCCCTCACGCCGCCCTCATTGGTCGATTACCTGAGTGATCTCGAAAGAGTAACACACGCGCTGCGAAATCTCGGCATTGAGCACGTGACCATGGGGTTGCCCACTCTAAAAAAGCTTAGCAGAACCTTAAGAGAGAACCAGTGGAACGTGAACGTGACGTTAATGGATCTCTGGGAGAGAGAAGAGATTATCGACATCGGTCCCACTTCGGACAACGATTTGATTGGTATCGCGGTGGACATAGGCACTACGACGATCGTCGTCGAGTTAGTCGATTTGATAACCGGCGCGGTCATTGACGCGCGGTCTGATTATAACAAGCAGGTCGTGTATGGCGAGGACGTCCTTTCACGGATCATGTACACCGAGGAGCATAAAGACGGCCTCCGCAAACTCACGAACACCGTTCGATACGCCATCAATGATTTGATACGCGAGCTCGTCATCGAGAATAACATGCGATATGAAAAGATTTGTCGCGCTGTCCTTTCCGGCAATACCGTTATGACGCACCTGTTTTACGGATTAGATCCTAAGTACATACGCCACGAGCCTTACATTCCGGTTATGTCCTTCGTGCCACAGATGAAGGCGGTGAAGCTTGGGCTGAGCGTCAACCCGAACGCATATATCTACGCGCTTCCGTGTCGGAGTAGTTACGTAGGCGGCGACGTCACTGCTGATGTCCTCGCGTCTGGAATGAGTGACAAAAAAGAGCTTTCGTTGTTAATGGACGTGGGAACCAACGGCGAGGTGGTTCTGGGAAATGACAGCTTCCTTGTATCGTGCTCGTGTTCGGCGGGACCTGCCTTTGAAGGCGGCGAAGTGGAGTTCGGCGTACGGGCGATGAACGGGGCAATTGAGCGTGTCTGGATTGACAACGGCATAGTGCACTACTCGACTATTGGCAACGAAAAGGCCAAGGGCATTTGCGGTTCAGGCTTAATCGAGCTGATCGCAGAGCTCTTTAGCAATGGCATCATTGACAGGACAGGGAAGATACAGCCGGATAAGGACAACGTCAGAATCGAGGTCGGAAGTAGTGGCAACCAGTTCGTGGTGGCGTTCAAAGAGGATACGGCGATTGACAAGAATATCGTGATAACCGACGTTGACATTCAAAATTTAGTAAGGACAAAAGCCGCTGTGTACGCGAGTTGTAGCGTGCTGCTCAAAACGTTTGGCTACGAGTTCAGCGACTTAAGCAACGTCTTCATAGCAGGGAGTTTCGGAAACTACCTCGACACCAAGAAAGCAATAACGATCGGATTGCTGCCGGACCTGCCCCTCGACATGTTCAAGTTCATCGGTAATGGCGCTCTCGGTGGCGCACGAATGGTGTTACTATCGAGAGCCATGCAAGATAAAGCGGAAGAGACCGTCGAAAATATGACACACATAGAGCTGAGCGTCAACAGCACGTTCTTTAAAGAATTTACCTCTGCGTTGTTTATTCCCCACACGGAACTTGATCAGTTTCCCCACATCTCAAAAAGGGTCTATACGTAAGCAGTGTTGTATTATAGCCTTCACACGGCGAAGGTTGGGCGTTCGAATCGCCTCGAGTTCTTCTGTTTTTTTGTGAAGGTTGCCGTCTTCGCTTAAAAGAAGAGTCGATCTTAGTCCTTCGATTGTTGATTCTAACGCAGCTAGACGAGTTTCGACTTGATTTCGCTCAGAATTCGAACAGACTTTGTCAACGTTTGTCAACGCTAATTATGAACTCAAGTTTCCATCGTATCCGTTTTGATAGATGTGTGCAGTCCCCCCGCGAGACAGGCGAATTCTCATCGTAGCCGGTTAACTGGGTAGCAGTGTGAGCGCGTTGCGCTGCGGTGCCGATTTTGTGTTTGCACAAGATTGCACGCTCAGTGAATCTGCTTCCGAGGCATAGTCTTATAGTGCTTTATTACAATATGCAGGAGATAATAGAGCCATAAATAGGTCGTGTTGAGATCTAAGACGAATGTTAAAAGGATATCAGATATCAGTTAACAAATAGAAATAACTAAGCACCTAGCCAACATGATACACTCACTTCGACGATCGTGAGAATCGAAAGAAAAATGCGAATTATGAAGCAAATCACTGAGATGATGTGTGCCATGGTTGAAGATTTCGACATTCGCTATTTGACGAAGCCGAATTCTACCGAAAATGCGGAGTGCTCTGGTGAAGGTGGCGAGTGTTTAGACTTCGTTCTTTCTTAAATGAGGTGAGGTTATATGAACTGCTTTGAATGGGAGGAGGAACAATTACAATGCGGTGAAGGCTGTGATGCTTGCATAGATTCACGCGTTAGGTTTATTCCTAAAAATTGTATGGCGTGTAAGTCGTGCGAGCTTGCCTGTGCGCTGCGGCATAGCGCGTCAGGTGATATTAACACAGCAATCTACGAGTATCCGCGCCCTCTCTCGAGGCTCTCGATTGTACATGGCCATGGCAAATTGCATCTTATAACGTGCGTTCACTGCAAGCTCCCAAAGTGTGTCGAGGTCTGCAAAGCGAGTGCGATTACAAAAGATGGCGATGGCGTAGTGACGATTGATGGCGAAAGCTGCATTGGATGCCTTGAATGTGTTGAGGCGTGCCCCTTTGGGGCGATTCAGATACGCGACCACGAAGCGGTAAAATGCGATCTCTGCAGCGGCGCGGCGCTGTCGTGTGTGCTTGCGTGTAAGTGCGGTGCGTTGATTTATGGATAAGACGTGCGAAAGCGAATCTAAAAGCAACGACGCGAGTTAACAAAACGCAAAAAAGAGCCAATCTTCCGTGGTGTAAACGACGGGTAAACAAAAAAACGGAAGCGATTACAACATGAACCTGAGAAGACCGAACGCTAACCAGGTAACGCACACCTTCAACCGCTCTCAGAATGTTGTCCCAATGTCGGGTATATGCACAGAATGCCTTGACGGCTGTAAAGGCGGCTGTGAAATCTGGTTATCTTCCTTTAGGGGCCGAGAAGTGCTTTACCAAGCCCGCTTCGGAGAGACTACCGCCGGCGCCGACAAGAATTATCCGATAGATTATTCACACCTGAACATTCAGGGGTATGCCGTCGGCGCTGAAGGACTTCCGGAGGGCGTCGAGGCGGGTCCCGACACTGCGCTTTTTGAAAACGTGGATACCGAAACGGAGTATGGGTACGATAAAAAGACTAGGATGCGGGTACCCATATTCACGGGTGCATTGGGCTCTACAACTATTGCAAAGCGTAACTGGGAACACTTTGCGATAGGCGCGGCGCTCGCCGGGATTACTATCGTCTGTGGTGAGAACGTCTGTGGAGTGGATCCTGAGCTTGAACTGGATAGTGACGGTAAGGTCAAGAAATCGCCGGAAATGGATTACCGAATAAACACCTACAGGCGATATCACGATGGCTATGGAGAGCTGCTCGTCCAAATGAACGTGGAGGACACACGGCTTGGGGTTGCGGAGTACGTAGCATCAAAGCACAACCTAGAAACGATCGAGCTCAAATGGGGGCAGGGGGCGAAGTGTATTGGCGGCGAGATACAAGTCAAAACTATTGAGCGGGCACGAACGCTTAAGGACCGGGGATATATAGTACTGCCCGACCCGACCCTTCCGGAAGTGCAAAGGGCGTACCGCGATGGTGCAATTACGCAATTCGAGCGACATTCCCGCGTTGGGTTCGTAACTCGTGACGCCTTTCTCGAAGAGGTAGATCGCCTTCGTGACATTGGGTTCAAACGTATCACGCTTAAAACAGGCGCATATTCGTCGATGGAACTCGCCATGGCACTCCGCTACGGGGCAGAAGCGAAGCTTGATCTCATTACGATTGATGGTGCCCCAGGGGGCACAGGGATGAGTCCGTGGCCGATGATGAATGAATGGGGCATCCCGACGTTCTATCTCGAAGCGTTGACGTACCAATTCTGCAGGACCCTCTGCGATATCGGAATGCGGGTTCCCGATATTGCGATGGCGGGGGGATTCTCTACTGAAGACGGCGTTTACAAGGCAATTGCGATGGGCGCTCCCTTCGTAAAGGCCGTGTGCATGGGCCGCGCCTTAATGATCCCCGGCATGGTGGGAAAGAACATCGGGAAGTGGATCGCAGAAGCGAACTTACCCAGGACTGTGTCGACATACGGAGTCACGCCGAAAGAGATCTTCGTCTCCTACGACGAGATAAAGGAACGGTTTGGCCATGAAATTGATGCAATACCCCTCGGCGCAGTCGGGCTCTATACCTATTGCCAAAAGTTCAAGACAGGGCTGCAGCAACTGATGGCAGGAAGCAGGAAATTTAACATAGGAGCGCTCTCTCGAAGAGACTTGATGGCGCTTAGCGAAGAAGCAGCAAAGGTCTCTGAGCTTCCATATGTGATGGATGCACACCGGGAGGAAGCAGAGCGGATACTGCAAGAGCGGTGGGAACGATCGTGATCGAGGAATAATGAAATTCGCCTGCCACTTATCAACGGTCTAACACGCTCAGTGGATGAGTCCTGCAGCGGTTGCCGTGGCGCGCGTCGCGCGCGTCAAATGCAACGTGTCGGAGAGATAATGCCAACTATCGCAATAACGGGCAAAGGTGGCACTGGGAAAACGACTTTTGCGGCGCTCCTTATAAAATACTTGAGCGCTAAGAACGGCACCATTTTGGCGGTAGATGCAGACCCCAACTCAAATTTAGACGCACGACTCGGACTTCGCGTGGAACAAACAATCGGAGACTTGCGAGAAGACCTGCTCACAGAGTCGTTTCCTTCAGGCGTACCAAAAAGTGAAATTATCGAGTATCAGATACGATTAGCTCTCGTTGAAGGAGATACGTTTGACCTTATCGCAATGGGAAGGCCTGAAGGACCCGGATGTTACTGCTACATCAACAACGTATTGAGGGATGTCATCGATAAGCTCTCGGACAACTATGACTACGTTGTCATCGATAACGAAGCAGGCATGGAGCACCTGTCGCGGCGGACGACGAGAGATGTTGACGTGCTGTTCATTATGAGCGATGTTACCACGCTAGGCATCACTACCGCAAGTCGCATTAAACTGCTCGCCAAGGATCTCAATCTCGTGATCGGGAGTGCATTCTTGGTTTTAAACGAGCTCAAAAATAGTATACCTGCAAACATCCAAGACCAGATACAACAGCAGGAACTGGACCTCATCGGCGCTGTTCCTGTGGATGTCCTCATTGAAGAATACGCGGTGAAGGGCAAATCGGTATTTGAACTTCCTGACCGTTCGGCTGATTTTCGAGCGGTGAGCGAAATCGCAGAGCGCTCGATAGTGCGATGAGCGTGCTATCCGGTCGCCAGCTCCTTCAAATACTTCGGCAGTGCAGACGAATCTTTGACGCCCACTACGACT
>JAJRBK010000227.1 GCA_028679495.1 Methanobacteriota archaeon | reverse complement strand
CTGCCGCCTCGATCACGGTCCCCATGAACCAGGTGAGTGCCATGTGGTAGGGAATGGGCATCACTGAATAGCTCCCGTAGCCCATCGATACTCCGGCACCGACGCCGAACAATACTCCATACCGCAATCCAATCGAAACGCCTCTACGGGCGAAAAACAGAACGTACACAAGGACAAAGCACAGCGCCGCGATCAGCACCGACAGATACATGACGGTCATCTTCATCTCGTTCATCGGCCGCCAGAGCGAGGGAGTGGACGCATACGAAGAGGCAAGGATCACCCCGTGAATCACGAAATCCATCAGCGACCAAGCGAGGAACACCGCGACGACTGCGAGTATCACTCGTCTCATTGGCATGCCTCCCTACTGTCTGCGCTCGCCACGCTCACCCGTATCCAGCGACCTGTCACCCCGAAAAGGGAATACCTCGCAATACTTCCCCAAGGTGTGCGCCAGCACTCGCCGAATCAAGCGGCGAACCCACAAAGGGCGTATGGAACGTCTCTACGTCTCAAGAAGAGCTGCATGGCTCCATGGAATCCGGAGACCGTCTATTTTTCGCAAGCCGCTGCGTTCCGCCACGGAGACCGATTCGTCAAAAGCATTTCTCGGGACATGTCCCTTGGGTTCTGCAAACAGGACGCGGCCGCTCGGACGCAGGGCGTCGTGAACCTCCGTGAAGAGCCGAGCGCCATTGTCAACTTCATGAAGGACGGCGAACAGCAGGGCAAAGTGGATCTGGTCGTGGAGGTCCGGGATGCGAAGGGAGTCCGCGTCGCACCGCCGAATCTCGATCCGGTCGAGGAGGTGTGCGCGGCGCGCCCGGCGCGCCAGCGAATCCAGCATCGTCTGCTGGAGGTCCACGCAGACCACGCGGCCACCTGGACCAACGAGTCGCGCCAAGGGCAGGCTGAAGAACCCCATGGCGCACCCGATGTCCAGCACACGCATCCCAGGCGCAATGTGCGGACCAAGAATTTTCTTGGGGTCCTGAAACAGCGCCCTGACCGGATTGGCCAACAGGTAGCCCACCCAGACCGGACAGACGTGATGACGCCTCATATCTATTGCTGGCGCGATATGTCACTGAGTTCCATGTTCACTGACAGCAGGGCCCCGAACATGCTTCGGGCCCCGAAGGCACGAGGGGTCTTGGTGGAACCTCGCCAGAACGATTGTCACCTCCCCCCCCATATTCGGTCTCCCGCTCCAAAAGTGCAATCACCGTCCTGCGCAATCAAGCACTTAGTGTATAAATCGTGTCCGGTACTATTTCTCGCGCAATCGTTCATCCCCCATGTGAACTGAGATTGCACTCGCCCCACGGTTCAGTCAAGTGGGTCGTTCCACCGTGGCGACTGGCGTCGTTGCATTACTCCAAGACGTCCGCGTAAGTGCGCAAGATGCTCTCAAACTCCGCCGCGATCTCGCTGTCGGCGCGACTCCCCGTGACAACCGACGCGTCCAGCGCCTTCAAGCGCCCCAAACACTCCAGCGTCTTTGCCAGGCGCTCCCCGACCCGCATTTGTTGGGCCACTCCAGTGCACAGCGCCCCCACAAAGCTCACCGCCGCCGCTATGACGCATGCGAGCTGCCACCCCGCAGTGCCACTCCCTATCATGGGACCGCGGGCCGCCGTTAGGCCCGTCAGGAGCGTCGTCAGGCCGGACGACACGAGGCTCGTGAAGATCAAGGCGGTGTTTAGCGTTCTCAGTCCAGTCCCTTTTTGCACCAACCTGCGAAGAATCTCGGTAATCCGTTGCGATATCCCCTGCACATCCGTCTTGCTCGATTCAGGCATCGGTCATCTCCTTGCCGCGGGTACCGCATCAGTCCTCGTCGCAGAAAGCGCAGAGTCCGGGTGCTCGCACGCGCCCCGCCCCGATAGTACTCACGACCTATCCTTATCAGGTCCGCAGCCTTGGGTCCAGAGCGTCGCGCAGGCCGTCGCCGAGGAGGTTGAACCCGAGGACAGCCAGCATGATCGCCATGCCTGGAATCGTGGTGATGTGCGGCGCCATCAAGAGGAAGTCGCGCCCCGTGGCGACCATCAATCCCCACGACGCCGTGGGGGGTTGGACGCCCAAGCCCAGGAACGACAGTGCCGCCTCGACCAGGATCGCGTTCGCCATGTAGAGGGTAGAGTAAACGATGAGCGTTGGCAGGAAATTCGGCAGGAGATGCCGCAGTAGGATCGCCTGCGTCGGCGCGCCCATGGCACGGGCGGCCTGGATATAGTCCATCTCGCGGAGCGACAGTACCGAGGCTCGCACAATCCTTGTGAAGGCCGGCATGGCCCAGATCCCCACCGCCAGCGTCGTGTTGAGGACCCCCGGGCCGAGGGCGCTCACCACCGCGATGGCCAGCAACAGATAGGGAAACGCCAGCAGGATCTCCAGGGTGCGGCTGATCACACTGTCGACGAAGCCGCCCACGTATCCCGAGATGATTCCGAAGAGCAGCCCAAGGCCGAGCGCGATCCCGACGGAGACCGTTCCTACCAGGAGGGCGACCCGAGTCCCAAAGATGATCCGGCTCAGGATGTCCCGGCCGAACTCGTCCGCACCCAGGAGAAACCGGGCGCCGGGCGGCGTTCGTTTGGCCGCCAGATCCTGAAGGCCCGGATCGCGGGGCGCCAGCACCGGCGCCAGCACGGCGGCGAGGAGCAAACACGCGACGATCACCAAGCCTACCACGGCCAGGCGATTCCGCCAGAACCGCTTCCAGGCATCCGCTCGCACCGTTGAAGACTCTGCTACCTGCACCGCGAACCTCGCATCAACTGACCAGACTCTCTCGACCTATTGCGTGTCGCAGAGGGGCAGGGGGGCTGGGGTGCAGGGGG
>JAJRBK010000197.1 GCA_028679495.1 Methanobacteriota archaeon | reverse complement strand
CCCCCCTCCAGTTATGTGCGCCATGCCGTGCACTTCACAACGCTTCACTATCTCTAGCGCCTCGGAGTAGACCCTTGTCGGTTTGAGAAGCTCTTCCCCAAGTGTGCAGTTGAGATTTCCATGCCGCTCGTATAAGCTGTATTTAGAAAGCAGTTTGCGCGCGAGCGTCAAACCGTTGCTGTGGATCCCGCTGCTTGGGATGCCGATCACGGCGTCCCCTTTCACTATATTGCTTCCTGTAATGAGGTGGTGCTTTTTTGCCACACCTATACATGAGCCAGCGAGGTCAAATCCTCTGATTATATCTGGGAGGCTCGCAGTCTCGCCACCTATGATAGACACGTTAGCTCTTCGCGCTCCTTCTGCTAATCCTTGTCCAATCTGGTCAACCACTGTCGGCTCTATGCTTTCTAACGCCAGATAATCAACGAAGGCGATAGGCTCGATGCCCATCGCGTAAAGATCGTTCACGTTCATGGCCACACAATCGATTCCAATGGTCCTCCAATCTCCCATTTCTGTAGCAACAAGGACTTTTGAGCCGACCCCATCTGTCGTCATACCGATAACAAAGTCGCCCATATCAAGAAGCCCAGCATACGCCCCCTCTAAGCTGATAGGATTGCCAAACGAGCGCTTTTTTATCTTGAAATGCCTTTTGAGAACGTTGATTGCCTCTTCTTCAGCTTTAATATCCACTCCCGATTCAGCGTACGTGTGCGGACGTTCGTTGTTCATAATAGGACCTCAACATCTATCGTAGGATCGTAGGGAAAAACGAGAGCATTGGCGTTTTCTTTAGTCACGCGATGCCAACGTCATTGACATATAAAGAGCGCAATGCCCGCCCCTCCAGCATCCAATGGGTGCTTTTCCTTAAAAAAAGATCGTTTGTCACATAACGAGCAGCAGTCGAACAGACGCTGATATCTTCAAGAAGCAGTTATAGCTGTGATAACGAAAACTCAGCGTGTAAGCTCTCGACTGCACGGCGGACGGCATCTCTCTTTAAAACAAACGAAACGTTGTGTTCAGTTGAGCCTTGGCTGATCATGATAACGCTTGCGCGTATCTTCCCCATGCAGCCAAAGATCCGGCCTACAATACCTGGGGTCCCCGCCATGCGAGAACCAACGACAGCTATAGCGCTAACGTCTTCGTCACAGAAGACTTCCTTTATGACGCTGCCGTTCACAGAACCTTTAAGTTCGTGCAGCGCTTTGAGAGCGCCGCTTAGATGCGCTTCTTCAACTAAAATCGAGATATTTGACTCGCTCGATCCTTGGCTGATCATAATAATGTTAACGCCGGCGTCAGCAAGCTTCGAAAACACGTGTCCTGCTATTCCGATAGTCCCTGCCATTCCCGCCCCGGAGAGAGTAATGAGGGATACGTTGTTGATTGCAGTTACTGCTTTGACGAGGTTTGAATCACCGGTGACGGTGTCAACGATCGTCGTGCTCGCTCCTTTTGGATCAAATGTGTTTCTCACTTTGACGGGAATGCCCTTGCTTACTGCCGGCTCGATTGTTTTGGGATGAATGACTTTTGCGCCAAAATACGAGATTTCCATCGCCTCAACATACGATATTTCAGGTAGCGTGCGGGCATCAGGAACAAGCTTGGGATCAGCAGTCATGATGCCGTTGACGTCGGTCCAAATCCATATTGCGTTGGAGTCGATAGCGCTGCCAATAATCGAAGCCGTGAAATCGGATCCACCCCTACCAAGGGTGGTGATGATGTTGTGTATGTTACACGCAATGAACCCCATTACGACAGGTACGACGCCAACTTCGAGGAGTGGTATCAAGCGGTCGTGAATTCGACGATCTGTTATCTCGATAGGATGCGCGCCACGATGTTTACTGTTCGTAATAATGCCGGCTTCACCACCCGTTAGGAAGACTGATTGGATCTTCTGCGATTTCAACGCTCCCGCGACGACAGGAGCAGACAATCGTTCTCCAAAAGAAGAGATATAATCATAAGACCGATCGGTGAGTTCTCCAAGATAGTATATGCCCGTTAGTGCGTTCCTAAGTTCTTCGAGCCTGGCTTCGATCTCTGATAAGACCTCTGTAATAACCATCTCATCATCGATTGCCGTATAGGTCGCATCAAAGTGACGTTGACCTATGTGCTGCGTGAATTCAGCGACCTCGGAAAGCTCAGCATATTCACTGGTAAGCCGTTCTGCGATCGTTTCAAGCTGATCAGTTACGCCAGACATCGCAGAAACAACCACCACAATTTCATCCCCTTTTTCACTGTACGAGCGCACAAGTTCTGCGACGCGTCGTATTACTCCGCCATTACCGACGGACGTGCCACCAAATTTCATCACATATCTCATTCTTCGAACCTAGCGGGCGCGTTTTAACGACATATCCAGTCTGATCGTATTAAAGCCTTCTGGCAACGCGCCAAACAGCGTTATCGGCAAAACAAAAGGTTTGAAACAGCAAAACTTGATTTGCGTCGTGTGAGCGTTCCCCCCTGTCCGAGTTCCTAGCATTATTAGCGGTGCTTCTGTTTTTTCACGAGAAGGCCATAGACTCTCGATTATCTTGGCAGCGGTAACATTCCTTGATTCGAGTCGGCCCGCGCTTAGCACGGCCATTAGCTTTGTGAATACGATCGCCGTGTTCCGTTTTTATACTGTAGCCTAGCCTCTTTGTCTATCGGGTCTTAACTCACATAATCAAACGCTGCTGTGCGCCATACGAATCGCTCACTCCGAGTCCACGTCGATTCGATTGTAGACCGCGCGACCTCTTAATGAACAGAGCACTTATCAGAACAAATTGAAGAAGCCAAAAAACACGTATATCGCGCCAATAAAGGGAACGACCGCTATAGCGAGGTACTGCGGTAACCCCCAATCGAGTACTTTCCTACCATCGAGAACTCCTATGGGCAATAGGTTGAATGCAGATAACCAAATGTTGATTTCGACGCCGTATAGTCCGATAGTACGTAACAACATTCCAT
>JAJRBK010000006.1 GCA_028679495.1 Methanobacteriota archaeon | reverse complement strand
AAGTATGTACAAACAAATGTACAAAGCGAGCGTTCCCAGAGGTACTATCACAAGAGACTGTAGAAATGAATGATCACGTGCCGACCGTAAGCGTTTTTATGAAATCATACAACCACGCACAGTTTATTGGCGAGGCGATAGAAAGTGTTGTTCAGCAGGATTTTGAAGATCTCGAACTGATCATCGTCGATGACGCCTCAACAGATGGATCAAGAGAAATTATCGAGCATTATGCGAGGGACGATTCACGCATTAGGACGCTCTTTCACGAACATAACCTCGGTATCACCAAGGTTGTAAACGATGGGATTAGCGCAGCACAAGGTACGTTCATCGCTCAAATAGACTCCGATGATGTATGGGCCCGTGATAAGCTCATCAAGCAACTCGCGATCCTTGAACAAAATGAAGAAGCTATCATCTGGTCAGAAGGAGAACTCATTGACCAGAACAGCCGGCCTCTCAGCATTACATTCAGCGAAATGGTCAAAAGCACTAAGAAAAAGAAAAGCGGGAAGATCTTTCCTGAGCTTTTGGTAGGAAATTATGTTTTTGGCTCAACCCTCTTGTATAAAAGGGCAAACCTCAATGGCTTGCGGTACGACGAGCGTTTCCTTTACAACAACGACTATCAGTTCCTCCTAGAATTGGCACACGAGTATGAGTTTAATTACCTTTCTGAACCGCTGGCGAAGTATCGTGTGCATGGAGGTAACACACTCGCTGGCGTGGGAGTAGAAGCGGAAAAAAGACGTAATGTAGCCCGCGCTGAAGAGATAACAATCCGTCAAGAGGCTTTGCAGCGCTACGAATTTGAGCTTTCAGAAATAACAATAGCTGAAGCCTACGCAAGCATAGCCAAATGTTATTCGTCGCTAGGCAACAACAAAGAGGCACGGCGTTTATACGTGCGTGCGATTAGGCATAATCCACACAGCCGGTCGACTGCCACTTTCGTTTTTCGCGCGCTCAAAGCTATATTCCCGTCTAACTGAGTGATGCAAAAAGGGAGGGCAGAGTGAATAACACAACAATGGCGACGTCTAAGAGGACTCATTATCACGAAGAGAGTCATCAAACGGAGGCTCTTACGTGATGCAGCTCAACTGACAGTATGCACTTGCTATTCACCAAAGCAACGTGGAGTTGATCCGATCGCATCTTCTGCTTGCTATGTGGGAACTCTAAGAAAATGAATCCGAAAGTTGCTATAATCGTGCTCAACTGGAACGGATGCAAAGATACGATCGAGTGCTTACAAGCATTACGCTGCATTGATTATGACAATCATAGCCTCGTCCTTGTAGATAATGCTTCCACTGATGAGTCGCTGGCCAAAATAGACACTTACTTTACAGATGGGCTTAATCTTAAATCCCACGTTCTAGAGCGCCCCGTTAGAAACAGGCCACTGAGGATCATTCAGTACACAGCGCGGGAAGCTAACAAGAGTGAGGGGTGCCGCGGAGCGGCTGCTTGCATCGGAAAAAACCATGCAATCTCACTAATAGCGAACGATAGCAACGACGGTTTTGCTGAAGGTAACAACCTCGGGGTTGCGTACGCCTTGAGCACGCTCAATCCGGATTACGTGCTCTTGCTCAATAACGACGCTGTGGTAGACCAACATTTCTTGCACGAATTGACGCATACCGCTGAACGCGATGAGCGCATTGGACTGCTGCAACCGAAGATGCTCCGCTACGCTGATTTAACTATTGACAATGCAGGTGGTACCTGCGACCCATTAGCGTACTGTGAACCTAGGGGGCTTCACGAAAAAGATGAAGGTCAATACGATACAGGGAGAGAGGAAGGGTTTTTCTATGTAAGCGGTGCCTGCATGCTAATTAGAAGGAGCGTGCTCGAAGCATTCTCAGGTGAGTGCTTCGATCCGCTTCTTTTTGCGTACTATGAAGACGTCGATTTGTCGTGGATGACGCGACTGATAGGTTTTAAGGTTGCGTATTGTCCCAGCTCTGTTTGTTACCATAAAGGGAATGCCGCTTTTGCAGGACTCAGTTCGTTCGCCGAATATCTAAGCCATAGAAATAGAATTAGAGTGCTGATAAAGAACTATTCACTGAGCACACTCGTTTTTGTGCTGCCTTTCACACTTGTACTAAAGGGGGTGGTTTTATCCTTATCCGCTCTCTTTAATTTGGATATACGCGAGCTAAGCAATTATTTAAAAGCGTTGCTTTGGAATGTACTGAATTTACGAACAACGCTTACTATGAGGCATCGTATTCAGTCACAGCGCAAGGTGGGTGACAAAGACGTGATGCATAGTATGGTTCCTTATTCGCTAGGCGCGCGCTTGGTGATCAAACAACTTTTAAGGGAGAGATATCTTTCCCCCTAACCGCGCCCCGCTGTGCTATTTAACTATCTCCAGAGTGGACAACGTGTAAGGGGGGCTAAGCGTTCTTGGATACTCGTTCCTGCAACTTCTCGACATGATCACGCGGTCGACAGGCCCGCCTGTATTGCATGACTGTCCGAGCTAACGAAACGCAGTCAATTCTTCTTAGGGTCCCGCTCCGATTTTATGCAATATAATAACGGGTTGGTCATCCGTTCCCGCTTATCAAGAAGGGGGCCCTACAGCCGCAAATGTTTCATTTTGCACTACAAACGTTGAGATATCAAGGAGATTCGATGTCTCGTTCGTTCTACCCCGCGATAGCATTTCTTGGCAAGTCTGTTTTTTAATTCTAGTACAGTAAACCCTGAAGTAATGAAGAGTTGTGAGAGTTCTAAAGAGGAGAAATAATGGCATCTGATACCTTGTCGGGTAAAAGTACCCTCCTCTTCTTGCACGCCAGAGCCATAGCGCATATCATGCACTCCGACAACCTCGACGAACGCCATCCCGCCGTATTTCAGCACGCGAAATAACTCGATGACCGCGTTCGCTCTTTCTTCCTCCCTGAGATGTTGAAGGACGCCATAGCATGTAAGTGCGTCAAAGCTCTGGTCCACAAGTGGCAGCTTCTGCATATCTGCAACAATGCGAACAAGATGAGGAGCGAGAAGCCGGAGCGCCGTTTGTGAAAGATCAATGCCGACAACAGCAAATCCCGCGCGGTCAAGGGGCACCAGATATCGTCCTGTACCACACCCAACGTCCAGCACGGCTGCTCCTGGGTTGATATGTTGCATGATGGGGGCTATATCGTACGGTCCTTTCCACCATAAAGGACGCAAAGTGTATTGTTCATCCCACGTATGAGCCGCCCCTAGTGGTTCAAGGCGGCGCTCATTTGTGCGCCTCGATGCAACCGACCCCTTCATTGCCACTGGAAGTAAATGTGTCTTACAAAGGACGTTAATTCGCAATTTATTCCCGTTTTTATAGCTTCAGAAGAGAGTTGGATTACCATTATATAAGTGTTAACCAATTACCACTGTAGATGCGCGCGGTTATGACAATAGCGGGATCAGACTCAGGAGGCGGAGCTGGAATACAAGCAGATACTCGCACCTTTGCCACGCTTGGAGTACACGGGACGTCAGCGATCACTGCGATCACAGCACAGAATACGCTTGGCATCTTGGAGACGTACCACCTACCCCCCAGTGTTATCGTTGATCAGATGACGGCGGTGTTCTCGGACCTCGACATTCGATGTGTCAAGACAGGCATGTTGGCTACACCCAAGATCGCTGAAGCGGTGGCCGATATACTGTCACTTCACAAGGTTCCCGTAGTGGTTGATCCAGTGATGGCTGCAGAGGCCGGAGGGCAGCTGATTGAGGGAGATCCCAAGGAGGTGTTTAAGCGACTCCTCCCCGAAGCGATAAGCGTTACGCCAAATACCCGAGAGGCGGAGATTCTATCAGGGATCTCGATACGAAATATTGACGATATGAAGCGCGCTGCCTACGAGATATACGCGTTCGGCCCTAAATCTGTTATCGTGACAGGGGGACACCTAAATGGGACAGATGTCGTCTATAACGGGGATTTCGAGGTGCTCAAGGGCTCGCTCATCGAGGGGGGGACCCACGGCGCCGGGTGTACGTTTTCAGCAGCAGTGACCGCATTTATCGCAAAAGGATATGACGTGCCCCGAAGCGCCAAGATGGCAAAGGCATTCGTGACCGAAGGCATACGAAGTGGTGAACGTGTTGGCGCTGGAGTTGGCGTCGTCAATCAAGTTGCAGCAACGCTCGATAAAGCAGAGCGCTATCTCACCGTACTTGATATCGAGAAGGCCTTGCGTACCATTAAGACTATAAGCGTGGAGCTTATACCCGAAGTCGGAAGCAACCTCGCTATGGCGACTTCCCGGGCGAAGACCATTGCCGACGTTGCGGGCGTAAGGGGCCGAATTATCAAGGTCGGGCAAACCATCACCCCTGTCGGCTGTGTGGCGTTTGGAGCCAGCCATCACGTAAGTCGTGTCGTGCTCGCCGCGATGCAGGCTGACACAAACATGAAAAGCGCCATGAACGTGCGGTGTTCAAAGGAGGTCATCGACGCATGTCGCGATCTCGACTTTGTCATAAGCTCCTTCGATAAAGTGGAAGAGCCTCACACAACTAGCGTTGCAGAATGGGGAACAACCAACGCTATTGAAACGAGTGTCGAAGCAAGACGAGGCATGCCAGAAGTAATTTACGACAGTGGCAGCACAGGATTAGAACCAATGGTCCGTATTCTCGGGCATTCTGCACAAGAAGTCGCAGACAAAGTCGTGCGGATCTCTGCCATGCTGAGGTAATGAAGACAAACTGTACAAGAGAGGGCTCATACAACGGGAGGTGATAGCATCGGAAGTATCAGGCCTACTTACATAAAAAGCATAGCTGGAGAGCTCCTTCGAGCACATCGAGAGACCTTCAGCTCTGATTATGAGAGAAACAAGGAACTTGTTTCTGAATACACCAACATAGAAAGTAAGAATATACGAAACAGGGTTGCTGGATATATCACTCATAAAGTGGACATCGGCAACAGGAGGAGCTAATGAGATTTGAAGGGGCGTATGCCGCAATAGTTACGCCGTTTACAGATAAAGGCGACATCAACATCGAAGGGATGCGCTCGAACGTCGGATATCTTTCCGGGGAGGGGATCGCAGGACTCGTGCCATGTGGCAGCACCGGAGAATCTGCTACGCTCACGTTTGAGGAGCATAAGAAGCTTATAGATATAACGATCGACGCTGCGAATGTTCCAGTTATCGCAGGGACAGGGTCCAACAATACCGCTGAGGCAGTCGAACTGACGCGATATGCACAAGACGCCGGAGCGGATGCCGCTCTCCTGATCGTTCCATATTACAATAAGCCGATGAAAGCGGGCCTCGTCAAACATTTTGGTGCTATTGCAAGAGCGGTCGATATCCCGCTCATTCTCTATAACATACCTGGACGCACCGCAATCAACATGGATGCAGAAACAGTCAGCGAGTTAGCACACGAGCACAGCAACGTGGCGGGAGTCAAAGAGGCGAGCGCAAACTTCAGCCAGATTTCTGATGTTGTTGAACTTACTCGCGATCTTGATTTCTCGGTGATTTCTGGTGATGATGGCCTCACGCTTCCCATGATGGCCTTGGGGGCGACCGGTGTGATATCCGTTGCCGCAGACATCTTTCCAAAGCGGATGATTGAGCTCGTGCGGTTATGTCTTGAGGGCAAATTCTCTGAAGCGCGCGAAGCGCACTATCAACTGTCCCCCCTATTCAGGGCACTCTTCATCGAGACGAACCCCATCCCCGTAAAAAAGGCATGTGATTTAGTTGGGCTTACGGGCGGTCCGCTCCGCTTGCCCCTCACCGAGATGGCAGCTGCAAACGTCGCTAAACTTCAAACAACGCTTGCTAGCTATAAAGATTAGCGAAAAACCGATAGCTGATTGGAACGCATGACAACAAACAATGCGATAAAGGTCGCGGTGACAGGAGCGTGCGGCCGCATGGGGAGCCTCATCGTTGACAACGTAACACGAGCCCCAGACATGGAACTTGTGGCTGCGTTCGACAAACAGACATGCAAGCCAGAGGTGATTGATGCAGCGAGGATTGACGAGGTGCTTCATAACCTGAAGCCCGATGTCCTCATCGATTTTACTGTCGCCTCCTCATCGATTGAAATCATCAAGGCTGCAGCCAAGGCAATCGTACGCCTTATCGTCGGGACCACAGGATTTACTCCTGAGCAGCGTCAAGAAGCAGCACAAACAGTAGAAGGGCGCGTACCGGCCATTATTTCACCGAATTTTTCGATAGGCGTCAACGTGTTCTGGAAGTTGGTAAAGGAGGCGTCAGAAAACCTCCCAAGTGCTGCGTATTCTGCTGAGCTTATTGAGGCGCACCATAAACATAAGCTCGACGCTCCAAGCGGAACGGCGATAAAGGCTATGGACGTCATCCGAGAAACAGATCCAGCACGAACGATAGGATCTTATTCCATCCGTTCGGGCGACATCGTCGGTGATCATACTGTGCTCTTTATTGGTGACGGGGAGCGACTTGAGATTACCCACAGGGCTCACAGCAGACAGGCATTTGCGAGTGGCGCAATGTTAGCCGCACGATTTATCATGCAAAAGTCCCCAGGGCTGTACTCAATGGACGACCTCATGACAGAGATGGTGCACGAACGACGATAAGTCCGGGCTTACTCGTATGCCCCCGCGCACTTCAGTTTCGTCCACGGCGACCTTGTCAACTTAAGCGTGCACGCTTCTATCTGTGATCAGCACGGGCATGTTGCACGTTGGTTTTGCACGGCGTAGTTTGTATGCGCGCGTAATGAGGGGTGAGGAATCGTGAAGCACGAGGTTGTAGATAACGTCCTAATCATCAGCGGAGATGATCAAGGCTTCGAGGTTCTTAGTACAGGCGTTGAAGGTGGACGAAGAGCGGTGGGTTATATCTTAAATATCCAAGTTTCGCGCGATTTTCCACATGATAATCCAGAGGGGTACATAAGAGACACAGCTCGTTCATTGCAGCTCAAGGGAGGCTACGTAGCATTGCTAACTGCCGTCGAGATGCGGCGCATCCAAGTTCTTAGTGATGTGTGCGCCACTGTCTTTGTGACGGCAGGGGTGCGAAGTACCCCTTCTCTTGGGACAATTAACATTATCGTGGTATCTCAAAAAGCACTTAGCGAGGGAGCGATGGCGGGATCAATTATAACAGCTACCGAAGCGAAGACGCGCGCTCTGTTTGATATGGGATTCAATTTTACTGGCACTCCAACTGATGCAGTCGTCGTAGCATACGAAAAGAGTAGTAATAGCTCACGCATTGCCTATGCGGGACTTGCAACGCACTTTGGCCGGAGGATTGGCGCATTGATAAGGCAGGGCGTAATGAGCTCACTTAAGCCCAAAGCATAACCCCGAGAATTTTTATAACAAGCAGCTATCGGACGTAGCTAGTCGCTTCGCGTGCCGAAATTAATGAGCGTTGTCTCCATTGTCCTAAGGTTGCACAACGGCATAATTCCAGGCGTCGGGTTAATATTTTGTGATCGCTGATACTTGGTCTGACCTTGCCATGTGCCTGAATTGATCACCGTGACGCCCCTATAGTGTGATGTGCCTACGGTGTGCACATGTCCACAATGGAGAATCTCAGGCAGTGTTTCAATGACGAAGTGATCCGTGCTTTCCGGAGCTATTGAGACTCTATTTCCATATATAGGCGAAAGATGGCGCCTTTTAAGCATCTCTTTCATCGCACCATCCGGGTTCCCATATGATAATGCGGGGACCGCCGCTATTATATCATCTAACGCTCTCCCGTGATAGATGAGTATCTTAACGCCGTGCACTTCGATTAAAGAGGGATTCCCCACAAAGCGTACGTTGCCGTTGAAGCTCTGTGTATAATCACCCGAGAGTGCTGGCTGTGGCTCCGCTTGTCGGACTGCATCGTGGTTTCCAGGAGCAACGATAATAGAAACGTCTGAAGGCAACATCTCAAACAGCGTCGCTGCAGCAGCGTATTGATCTTGGATGTCATCGATGGCGAGTTCTTCCTCTTGATTTGGAAACACACCTATACCGTCGACGAGATCGCCGGCAACGATAATGTAAGCGATTTTTCGCGCTCTTTCATCCTCACTCGACGCCAGCCACTCGGCAAAGTTCTTCCATGCACTTGTCAAAAAAGTCTTGCTCCCTATGTGAATGTCTGAGGTGAGGGCAACGTAGACATCACGTTCAGCGTGCGTCGGTTGATGTTGAGGGGGCACGTCAGGCCACGTGATATTATCGATAAAAAGTACTCTCCCATCTGCTGAGAGCGATCCTGTAAGACCGATCACCTCGTCATGCACCACGTGAAGTGCAGCTTCATACGCGCCCTTGTCTTTTAAGGCAATCCCACTAAAATATCCGGTGGGATCCTCAAGTTCTATCACTCGGTGTCCATTCGGGGTGTCTCGCGTTTCATTTACGAGGCCGACGATGGACAGTTTTCCACCGGAAGCACGTTCATCATCAAACCATCCCTCGCGCCTTCGGTTGGTATAGTACATTAAGCTCTCGATTGGTCGCGAATGCAGTCGCTTCTTTATAATCTCGCTGAGTCTATCGTACCTATTTCTGAAGTATCGAACGAACTCCTCGTACGTTCCCACACACGTCGAACTCTCCGTAATATCAGCTAGAATTGCTACAGCCCGTGCTTCAGGGCGCAGTGGCTGATAGTTGTTAGGACTCTGGATATGACGAACGTCGCTCGTGGTCACGACGTCTGCATGCTCCTCTGTGGTACCGTCGAATAATGGTGTGTCCTTTATTGCTTTTTTCTGTGCGTGGAGCGCTTTTTGTGCTTGTATGATATCGTCGGGGCCTACTACTACCACAGAGCTATCAATTCCCCTCAAGACTTCATCAACAACTTGTAGAGGCAAGTCACTTCCCTGAATGAGTATCATGGCCTCTCTGCTTATCAGGAAGCCACTCTCGGTAAACCTCTCGACTATATCAGTCCGAATCATGGAAAGCTGCCGCCACTCTCATTCTGTCACTAGCCGTGTGCTTTATTGGGGGTAAGCCATGCTTCTTGCGCGGGTCGGCTTGCTGGCGCCAAGAAAGGCGTTAGCTGAGACATGTAAAATACATTACTACGCCTGTACGTTGGTATACTATATATTGGGCTAAGTATAACTATCGACTTGACACCCATCAAATTAAATATTCTCTTTCCGCTTATTATGGAATATACATGCAGGATCAGGCAAAAGAGCTCGTGACGAAATTCTTAAAAAGTGATAACCGATGGTTTTCGCTTATACGTGACATCGTGTTTGCACTTCTTATTGTTGCCCTTGTGATGTCTATCGTGTACGCGTATTCGGGATCTGTCACGCCGCTTGTGGCCGTAGAATCAGGCAGCATGGAGCCGCATATCAACATCGGCGACGTGGTACTCATAAAGCGACCGACTGAGGTAGTTACTTACAAAGAAGGAAAGACCACAAACTACCAGAGTTTTGGCAACTACGGCGATGTTATCGTCTACAGGCCTAATGGAGATGCAAACATGACGCCGATTATTCATCGAGCCATGTATTGGGTAAACGCAGGCGACACGCTTCCAAACAAACAGAAAGTCGAGCATGCAGGATATATAACGAAGGGTGATAACAACCTAGAGATCGATCAGCCGTCGCTTTTTAGTGGGATGCCACGCTTAGAGCCGGTCAAGCCTGAGTGGATTATTGGCGTCGCAAAATTACGCGCGCCAGGACTGGGGTATTTCAGACTCGCACTTCCCACCGTTGTCGACCCATTGCTTCTGGGCTCGAATATCAAATCAGAATACGCAGCATCTACGGCACCACACCTGTTATTGCCCTTAACCGTTGCTTCCTCTTTTTTCTCGCTTGAATAACACGCATAGCCAACGGGAGAGTTACAAAGAGCGGCTGGCAATTTAAAGCAGATACGTTTATCTTACGTTTTGACATAAGTTTTGACTATGCCGCCATTTCTCACGATGGACGACCTTGATACGCACGGAAGAACCGTTCTTGTGCGCGTTGATCTTAATTCACCAATAGGTCCTAACGGGGAGATTCTTGACGATATCCGCTTTCGTGGTCATATTCCAACCATTAAGGCATTGGATGACGCTAAGACGGTGCTTCTTGCTCATCAGTCGCGGCCGGGAAAGCGAGATTTCACAACGTTAAAGCGGCACGGGGAGAAGCTCTCTTCGCTTATAGAAAAAGAGGTTATCTATGTCGACAGCATCTATGGGCACCTAGTACGACAGACCATACAAGAAATGAATAAAGGAGACGTGGTCCTGCTTGAAAACGTGCGGTTCAGCGCCGAGGAAACGCTCAAGGCACCTTTGGAAGACCTCGCCAAAACTTACCTTGTTTCAGACCTATCACTCGTGTGCGATCTCTATCTTAATGACGCGTTCGGCACCGCTCATAGAGCGCAGACTTCAATCGTTGCTTTTCCTCTTGCGTTAACCTCAGGAGCGGGGAAATTGATGGAAAAGGAGGTCGCTATGCTCACGAAGGCACTGACGAGCTCACAAAGGCCTCGCTTATTCATGCTCGGGGGAACGAAAGCCGATGACAGCATTAGAGTGATTGAACACGTTCTTTCAAATGGAAGCGCTGACGAAGTGCTCGTCACAGGTCTCGTTGCTAATGTTTTCTTAGCTGCGTCGGGCGTCGATATAGGCCGTCCGAGTCTCGACTACATTAAATCGTCTGGCTATGAGAACTACATCGAGATTTGTGAACGACTCCTCGACGAGTATAATGGAAAAATTGTAACGCCTGTTGACGTAGCTTTAAATGACCGAGGAAAACGTATTGAGGCACCTGTTTCTGCATTACCGAAGCCCTATCCTATACAAGATGTTGGGATTGAATCGATTGTGGCGTATTCGGCTAAACTCAAGGCCGCAGGAACGGTCGTGATTAACGGGCCTGCGGGAGTATTTGAGCAAAAAGAATTCGCGCTTGGAACTTATGAAACCCTCAAAGCTGCTGCACAATCGAAGTTCTCAATTCTAGGTGGCGGACATATCGCTGCGGCAGCCCGCAACATCGGGATTGACAAGCACATAACTCATATTTCAACAGGGGGAGGCGCATGCATCGATTTTCTCGCCGGAGAGAGCCTGCCAGGGATCCAAGCACTCGTCGATGCTAAAGCGCGCCAAGAAGAGTGTTGACGTGCTCACCAGCTTTTCACGCTTTGTAACAGACCAAAAACGTATAAAGCACGGAAGGTGCATGTAAAACCGCCTCGTTAAGGCGCCTCGGTGGCTCAGCCTGGAAGAGCGATTGACTTGTAACTGTGAGCAGTTTAACACCTCACAGACGGTACCACTGCTCATGAGTATGCACAGCGAGGTATCAATAGGTCGAGGGTTCAAATCCCTCCCGGGGCTCTTTTCCTCTGTCTCGTTGGTTTGCAGAAGGATTGGTCTTTAGATGTGAGGCACGTACGTAATCACACACCGTACTCCATTAGAACCTGTGGCCACGCTAGGTGAAACAAAATGATGACTATAACAACGCTTACCCTTCCAGAGGCCTGGTATAAAGCTGTCAGGCATATTATGGAGTTTGGCAACATTGTAGATACCGAGTACGGTGTTAAAGCACGACAAGTTCTCCTGGGCATGATTGAGATCGATAAGCCCACAGAGGGCTGGCATAAGGGCGATGCCTTTTGTTCTAAAGCAAAGGTAGAGGAGTACAAAAAACAGTTCGATCGCGCGCACCTTCACAAGCATGAGTTCGAGTACACCTACCTAGAACGGTTAATCGAAGGGCATGGCTTTGATCAACTTACATGGATGCAGGAACAGCTCTCAAGAAGGAGGGTTGGGTCAAAACGGATCCAAGCAATCACGTGGATTCCCCGAGTTGATTGCTCGAAAGACGAGAACCAGCCTTGCTTTCAGAGACTATGGGTTTATCTGCACCCTAACGACAGGCTTGATGTGCATATCATGTATCGGAGCTGGGATATCTTCCAAGCATACGAGGCGAACATTAACGCGTTTTTGTCACTAATAAAGAGGGAGCTGTTGGAACCTACAGGACTCAAAATGGGAACTTTATGCACAGTCGGAAATTCCATGCATATCTATGATTACAATTGGGACGATGCACGCACGCTCTTAAGCAGGTATAAGAAATAGACAGCGTTATGCAATGGATATTTACTTAGACTAAAGCGGGACTCTGCCAGCATACGCTCTTAGCACCTAAATCACCGTAGACCAGCTTGTGCGGAGCACCGTCCGTCACGTAAAGGACCAAACCTTTTAAGTAAAAGGGCTCCGTAATCGCCACGTGAAGACGGTTCCTCGTTACCGTACATCGTTCTTCACTGAGAGCATGCGAGGGGATCATGACGCTAATCGACCAGGCAAAACAAGGAATCATCACTGAAGAGATGAAGATCGTCGCCGCCGAAGAAGGGACAACACCAGAATTTGTCTGCCGCGGTATCGCACAGGGGCGGATTGTAATTCCAGTAAGCCCGTACAGGAAGGCTAGACCGATCGGCATTGGTAAGGGACTTAGGACAAAAGTGAACGCATCTGTTGGAACGTCATCCGATATAGCTGATATCGATTTAGAGGTTACAAAAACGAAAGTCGCTGAGGCTGCGGGCGCTGACTCGATAATGGAGCTTTCAACTGCCGGCGACTTTTATGAGATACGCAAAAAAGTGATTGACGCAACCACACTTTCCGTCGGAAGCGTTCCCCTCTATCAGGCATTTATAGAAGCAGCACGCCGCTCGGGCTCAATTGTCGATATGCGGGAGGATGACCTATTTAAGGTTACCGAGGAGCAGGCACGGCTCGGCACCAACTTTATGGCAATCCATACCGGTATAAACTGGACGACGCTCGATAGACTTAAAGCTCAAGGCCGACATGCAGGCCTCTGTTCACGGGGAGGAGCTTTGATGTCTGCTTGGATGGCACATAACGAGAGGGAGAACCCGCTTTTTAGTGAGTTCGAGTACCTTCTTGAGATATTGAAACGCCACGAAGTGACATTGAGTATGGGAAACGGTATGCGCGCTGGTGCCGTACACGACTCAACCGATAGGGCACAAATACAAGAGTTGATCATTAACGCTGAGCTCTCTGATAAAGCACACGAGTTCGGGGTGCAAACCATTGTTGAAGGCCCGGGCCACATACCGATTGATGAGATCCAGACAAACGTAGTACTGCAAAAGCGGCTAAGTGGGGAGAAACCTTTTTACATGCTCGGGCCGCTTGTGACTGATATCGCGCCTGGCTATGATAACATCGTGGCAGCAATCGGGGCGGCCCTTTCATCATCATACGGTGCGGATTTCATCTGCTATGTTACTCCGGCAGAACATCTTGCCTTGCCTTATCCTGAGGACGTACACCAAGGAGTGCTATCAGCCCGCATCGCAGCCCATATCGGAGATATGATAAAGCTTGGCAAGCGAGATGCGGATCTGAAAATGGCACATGCTCGTAACGACCTCAACTGGGCTGAGCAGTTCAAGCTTGCCATTGATCCTCAGACTGCAGCGCAGATACGGAAGGAGAGGATGCCATCCGACGCAGACACGTGTACCATGTGCGGCGAGTTTTGCGCTTATAAAATTGTAAAGGAATACTTTGAACTGTAGCTGCCGTGCTCCTCTTTCAGAGGTGAATGACAAAAGGCGGGAACGATGGTGGCGGCCGCGCTTAATAGCCGAATAACGTCACTGTAGCAGATCTTAATTGAGGACGTGGATTGCCTTAATATCTAAGATCCCTGTTTATTTTATCAAACTCATCTTCATATTTGTAATAAAGTGCGGCGGCGGCCAGCACGCAGTCATCTTCTGTTTTTTTGTATATCCAGAGAAGCCACCGTGGTACCTCGAAGAACGAATCTTCTTCCAGTAATCCTAGCAGGGTAATCTTATCTTCGTCTTTCATAATCGCCTATGCTGTAGTACATGCTCTGCATCTTCAAAAACTAAAGATGCAAAAAGACCTAGGACGCTATGTCTATAAGGCATAGGATTACTTCGTCTTCCCGCTCAATAAAGATTGTTCGTTTATCAAAGCAACTTGAGATACTTGAGGCCTTCAATGACTCCCAAGCCGTGATTCTCCTTGGTGACGTAGTCAGCAGCAGTCTTTGCCTGTTTGTCGGCATTGCCAACTGCAACGCCTATTCCAGCCACCTTTAGCATTTCTACATCGTTTTCTGAGTCTCCAAATGCTGCAAACTCGTTCAATGAGATTCCAAGTAATGCAGCGATCTTGGTGAGACCGATACCCTTGTTTACGTGGATGTCTCTTATGTGGAGGGCAAAGCTTGAATCAACGACGGTGACGTCAGGACAGCACTCCGCCACAATTTTTCGAAAGGATGCAACGTCTGCGTCTGTGAGTGTGTCTCTGCTATATGCAACTTCAGTCACTCTTTCAGCAGCATCAAGCCTTCTGAGGTTGAACTTGCGGCTGCGTTCGACAGCACGAGCAGCGATGCGACACGCCGCTACGTTTCCGCTGATCACTTGTGCTTTGTTGTCGGCAACGATGCCGCCATTTTCAGCGATGATGCCAGATACCCCTCCTATAGCTACCGCTACTGCGTGAACAAAGCAAAAAACGTTACCGGTCGCTAGAATAACGGGGATGCGTAAGCGTCTGATGGCGCTGATAACGCTTAGCTCCAACGACCGGTCGCGGAAGGTGAGGGTGCCATCGATATCAAAAGCTGCAGCGCTTATCAAGGTATCACGTTCAAGCGTAGTTAGTGATACCTACGGCACGCCTTAACCTTTTCTCGTTTAATCTCGTATGCCCTCTGACTCTACCGAGAATATCGCTTCTCCTTCAGCAAGGTTAGGAGAATCAACAAGACGAGCTATGCGCTTTCCTCCTTTTGACTTCCTTAAGTATAACCTGAAGGTCGCGGTATGGCCTAGTATGTGACCGCCAATCGGGCGTGTGGGATCACCAAAGAAAGCGTCTGGTTTGGCTTGAACCTGATTGGTGACTAGCACAACGGCATTATTTAGGGTTCCAAAGCGCATGAGGTCATGTAGGTGCTTGTTTAGCTTTTGCTGTCTATCAGCGAGTGTTCCTCTTCCTACATATTCAGCTCTAAAATGTGCTGTAAGCGAGTCGACAATAAGGAGTCTGACAGGGTAATCAGTCCTCTTAAGCTGTTCTGATAGTTCGCTTGCCGCTTCAACGAGCAATATTTGGTGGTTTGAGTTGTGTGCTCGTGCAACGTGGATGTTCCTTAAAACCTCTTCAGGATCTAGATCCAAGCCTTCAGTGATCTGGCTAATACGCTCTGGCCGAAAGGTGTTCTCAGTATCGATTAATACACAAGATCCATCAAGGCCACCACGCTCACGCGCAAGTTGCACGCTCACTGCAAGCTGATGCGCCACTTGGGTCTTTCCTGAGCCAAATTCTCCATAGAGCTCAGTTATCGCTTGCGTTTCTACACCACCGCCGAGTAGCTCATCGAATGCCTTGCTTCCAGTTGTGAGTTTACCGACATGCCGTCTTCTCTCAAGAATGACGTCGCCTGTCTCAAAACCACCAATATCAGCAGCATGCCGTGCCGCTGATATGATCTTTGCAGCGGTTGCTTCACCGATATCAGATGCGTTTGAGAGCTCTGATGGAGACGCGACGGCTACAGCTTCCACTGAGTTAAAACCAGCTTCTTTTAACTTTTCGGCAGTAGCTGGACCTACCCCTGGTAAGTCCTCAATACTAAAACCTTCAATTTCATCAACTTCGTTCATGTGTTAACCTCTCTTTTTTGTAGCAAATCTTGGAGAGTCGTACGTACTAATCGGTCGATGCGGTATAAAGGCTTTTGAGTGCTGAGTGAAAGTGTTTTCTCCCTCTTACGATGGGGTGGCCGTGGATGAAAAAGCAGCGCATCGTTGTTTAATCGCAGCACACTTGCGCAACATTAGGTCTTGGGCCGGCTTTGATATGCCTCTTGCTGTGAACATATCGTTCATGTTGCTTCCAATGACGGTGACCTCGTCCCCCACGTTAAGAGGGAGGTCACTGAATTCTTTATCAAAGGCCACGTAATCGGTTCCGTTATCCACACATACGGCTTCTGTGGCTGATATCACCGTACCAGTGATAGCGACGTCTGTGCTTTCTCGAGGGGGGGTATGTCCGCTTTGTTCTCGTGTTGTTATGTCCGCGCTTTCGCCTAGGAAGCAAAGCCCGCTCCTCCAATCGATGCTCAGTTCTAACTGATTGTTAAGGCCACTCTTTGGCATGCAATCGCGCGCGACAATGCGGCGCCCCCTATGTTCCTCATCAATTACCGTTGCTTTTTCTCCCCAGAGAGCGGCCCTTATCTCACCTGTGTCATCCCTTAGCACTATGTTTCTGACTTTCCCTGTGCTGCCATTGTTTCGTGTGAACTCACGAACAGAGCCAACATCATCAATGATTCCCTCTACCGTGCATGGAACCCCGATTTGCACGTCACTGATCGGGGTGATCTTTTCAGTAAATTCAATATGCTCTGTGCCTTTTTCGATTGCTCCCCGGTCACCCACGTGCACTTCGAGCTTACCATAGCGCTCTCTCGTATACCCATCTGTGATCTTGAGCACATCACCACGCGAAAAATCGCTTGCCTTATCAGCCATGGTGTCCCACAATGTTACACGGATCGTTCCCGTTTGGTCGCCGATTGATATGCTTGCCACCTTTCCGACCGAGCCGTCGCGTCGAGAAAACGTACGTACCGGTCCAACCTCGAGGACGACCCCGCTTATATCGACCCCGCTGAGTCCCACCATTAAATCTGCTATCCGATCTTTGTCCTTTGCAACGCCAGTATCCTGATTAGCGACTGATGTATCAACCTCGACCTCGCGTGCGTTGACCTCTATGCCATAAGGGCCTTCTCTCACCGTTCCCGAGATTCTAAGGGTCTGTCCCACTTCAAGTTCCTCTGCATGCTTTGCAAGATCGTTCCACAACACCACTCGTATCGATCCTGTCTCATCGGAAACGACGAGATTAGAAACGTATCCTACCTCACCATCTCGAGTGAACTCCCGTATTGGTGAAGTCCGCGTAAGTCTTCCCACAAATGCGACTGTTCTTATCTGCCCGTCGATGCTTGCGATCTGCATCGTGGCGTCAACGCCAAGCTCGTGAGCAACGAGCAATGCAGCCGTCTTTTCATCACATAATCCAGACATGTGTTCTACTTTTTCGTTGACCCTCTTTGCAAACTCCTCTTCGGAGATCCTAGTGGTCAAGCGCTCGTACACATTCTTCACGTCTTTAGGAACATCGTTGTTTCCTTGCACATGTTTTAGTACCCTCCTTTGCTTTAATACCGTTATGATACGTAACGCACAGTAAAAGCTCGGCGGATTGAAATCTGTTTAAGGCATAGACACCGCAGGATCTCGATCTTAGAAAAACAGGAGCTTTTCAAACCGCTCGCATTGAATATGGAAGCAGTGATGCTTGTATTGAAATATTTTTATAGTTTCCTCGCAGTTATGACTGCTACGCACGTTTTTTCATAGCGCGAGGATAGGAAACCATGGAACAGACCCTTTCAGAGAAGATATTCTCAAAAGCAACAGGCAGAGATGTGTACGCAGGGGAGTTTGTCGAAGCTAAGATCGACGTCGCCATGATACACGACATTACGGGACCGTTAGCCGTTAGAACCCTATATGACATAACTGATCGCGTTCAGGATCCAACCAAGGTCATTCTACTATTTGACCACCAAGTGCCGGCTGATTCAATTGCTGCGGCTATTAACCACATGGAGCTGCGAAAATTTGCGCTAAAGGAGGGGATCCTCAACTACGATGTGCAGGAAGGCGTATGTCACCAGGTTATGGTTGAAAAGGGACACGTGCTGCCAGGCGAGCTTGTGATCGGTGCTGACTCGCATACGTGCACGTACGGCGCTGTTGGAGCGTTTGCTACTGGAGTCGGCTCAACTGACATGGGGGTGGCACTTGCAACAGGGATGCTCTGGTTTAGGGTGCCTGATACGATAACGTTCGAGGTTAACGGAACCCTTGGAAGGCATGTCTATGCTAAGGACCTTATACTCGCGATTATTGGAGACGTTGGTGCAGATGGCGCGACGTACAAGGCGTGCGAGTTTAGCGGTGAAGCGATAAGGACCATGGAAATACCGGTAAGGATGACGCTATGTAACATGGCGGTAGAGATGGGGGGGAAAACGGGAATAATAGCGCCTGATGAAAAGACCAAGACGTTCCTTGAAGGACGCGCCTTGGGCGGGGACCTAACGCTCTGTTCTGATGAGGGTGCGAAAAGGACAACGCGAAGCTACGATGCAACCGAGATTGTTCCAATGGTGGCACGTCCTCACCGAGTTGATGACGTCGTTCCGGTCACCGATGTCGAGGGACAGCATATAGACCAGGTGTTCATTGGATCATGTACGAATGGGAGATATGAGGACTTAAAAGTGGCAGCAGATCTGTTAAAGGGTGAAAGCGTGGCGCGAGGCGTGCGGATGATTATTATTCCTGCTTCAAGGACGGAGTACCAGCGAGCGTTGAGAACGGGCCTCATAGATACCTTCACTGAAGCAGGCGCCCTGGTTGAAGCCCCATGTTGTGGCCCGTGTATGGGCGGCTCGTTTGGATTATTAGGGCCCGAAGAGGTGGGTCTTAGCACATCCAACCGAAATTTCGTCGGTAGGCAGGGTAGCCCTAGCGCTGCAGTGTACCTATGTTCACCAGCAACAGCAGCGTCATCGGCGATTCAGGGCGTAATAACCGATCCACGACAATGCCAAGCAATGAAGGAGATGTGAATGCCACGGTTAAATGAGCTTATTAAGGGTAGAGCCTGGAAATTCAACGACGATGTTGACACCGATGCAATTATACCAGGGAAGTACCTTGTGCTTAATTCCTCGGAAGAGCTCGCTAAGCATGCGTTTGAAAACGTTCGACCTAACTTTGCACGACAAGTAGCTGTAGGAGATATTGTTGTCGCCGGGGAGAATTTTGGTTGTGGCTCCTCGCGAGAGCATGCGCCGTTAGCCTTAAGGGACGCAATCAGCGTCGTTATTGCACGATCGTTTGCACGTATTTTCTTTCGCAACGCTATCAACACAGGATTACCTGTCCTTGAATGCGAGACGATGAATATAAGCGACGGAGATTTGTTACAGGTTGACTTTGAGAAGGCCATTGTACGTAATGAGACGACCCAAGAAACGTACGCCGCCACGCCTTTTCCGCCGTTTATAAGGGGCATCATAGAAGCAGGCGGACTTGTCAACTACGTCAAGCAACACATGTAGGCGCTTCCTGCAGGCTTAGATGTGCTCGTGAAGAGAACGAGCACATTTTTTACGAGCGCCACTCACTCTTAACATACGGCACGGTGAAACAAGAATGAAGACATATACAATTCCGGTTATTCCTGGAGATGGAGTCGGACCGGAAATTATTGCTGAGGGAAAGAAGGTCCTTGAGGCCGCGGGTAGGGTTCACGGATTTAACATTAAATGGCGTGAATATCCCTATGGCGCAGAGTACTACCTAGAGACAGGAGAGCTTATCCCAGAGGACATATTCAACGAGCTGAGCAATTATAGAGCGATATACCTCGGTTCCGTCGGAGACGCACGCGTTCCACCGGGCGTCCTTGAGAGAGGCATCTTATTCGCGCTGCGTTTCTTTTTTGACCAATATATCAACCTGCGCCCTATCAAACTTCTCGCTGGTGTGCAGACGCCCATTCGCGGCAAAGGCCCCGAAGATATTGACTACATCGTCGTTCGTGAAAACTCTGAAGACTTGTACGTGGGTGTAGGGGGGCGGGTAAAAAGAGGCAACGCCCACCATGACGCTGACGTCATACGTAGCCTGTACAACGTGAAATTTGGGCTAGACATTGATTCTGATAGCGACGAGATCGCATACCAAGTAGGGATGATATCAGCCGAGGGCACTCGACGGGTCATGCAGTACGCATTCGAGGTAGCAACTAAAAGGGGAGGCCACGTATCGAGCGTCGATAAGATGAACGCGATGACGGATATTTACGGCCTCTGGCGCGAGATATTCGATGAAGTGGCCGCTTATTATCCAAATGTAAAAACTGATTTCAACCTCGTTGACGCCATGACAATGTGGCTCGTCAAGAATCCTGAGTGGTTCGATGTCGTCGTAACACCAAACTTGTTTGGCGACATAATTACCGATCTCGGTGCTATGGTGCAAGGGGGCTTAGGACTTGCAGCAGGAGGTAACATAAATCCTAAAGGAACCTCGATGTTTGAACCCATCCATGGATCAGCGCCTAAGTATAAGGGGCTAAACAAGGTCAATCCTATAGCAACGATATGGGCTGGAGCGATGCTTCTCGAAAATCTTGATGAGGGGCCGGCGGCCATGAGCGTGATGCGTGCCATAGAACAAAACTTGCGTGAAGGCAAAATAAGAACGTTTGACTTGGGTGGCACATCGACAACCGCAGAGGTTGGCACTGATATAGCAGGACACGTTGAAAAGCCTGAATAGTCCTCACCGCGCTCAGTAATCGACTTATATTGCCACGTCTATAGGAGTACACAAGTCCTGGTGGGGTAGTGGATATCCTATGAGCCTGCGGAGCTCAAGACTCGGGTTCAAATCCCGGCCGGGACGTTCTATTACTCCCCAAGAAGGGACGGCGTTCTTTTAACATACGCCGCTATATAGGCGATGGGGTCGCGTAGAGACGTCGAGATAGAGCCCAAGAGCGGCACATCAAAAAACGAGGCGAGTATGTCTCTATGTGTCTTAAAGGTGCTTTTTAAAACTATATCCATACGCTTCAAAGCCGAGGCTCTCGTAGAACCTGTGGCTATCCTTTCGATGTACACTGCTTGAAAGAACGATCCGAAAACAGTCCCGTTCTTGTGCAAGTGCAATCGCGTGCTGCACGAGGGCCGTCCCAACGCTCGCTCGCTGAACACCCTTGTCAACCACCACGTTCTCTATGATTGCCCAGTGCCGTCCTCGATGTGACAAGTTCGGGACGATCGTGACCGATAGAGTTCCGAGAACATGGCCGGAGGACTCAGCTACCAAAAGGGAGGTGTTAGGATCTCGGTCGATTTCTGAAAATGCGGTGCGATGCGCTGGTAAGATCGTCTCTGCATTCTTCTCGGCTTGATCGGTGCGTGCAAAAAGCTGTGCGTAGAGCTGCAGTATACCCTGTAAATCACTTAAGCGTGCTTTTCGTATTCTTAGGTTGCTACGTTCAGCTCGTCGCGTAGGTCCGGTCACTCTGCTTT
>JAJRBK010000234.1 GCA_028679495.1 Methanobacteriota archaeon | reverse complement strand
GGCGAAATCATGGCGATCCGGCATGGCGACTGGAAGCTCGTCTTGATGGAACAGCGCGGCAAGGCGCTGGGCTGCTGGCTGGAGCCGCTGGTGCCGCTCCGCGCGCCGAAGGTATTCAACCTGCGGCGCGATCCTTTCGAGCGGGCCGACGAGAACTCGAATAGCTACTATGATTGGATGCTGTCGCACGCTTACCTGATCTACGGGATGCAGGGGCTCGTGGCGCAGCAGATCGAGGACTTCGTGAAGTTCCCGCCGCGGCAGAAGCCCGCGGCGTTCAACCTGGACGCGGTCATGCGCCAGCTCGAGACCGCCGAGAGCGGCGCAAACCACTAGGCCAAGCCGTTGGCAGCCGACGTGGTGCGAACGGTGGCGTTGGAAGCGACTTTCGAGACATGAAACAACTTTCCACCGCAACACAGTATTTGAGGCCCGAGCGCCGACATATCGTCTCGGATTTGATCGCGGGGCTGACGTTTGCCGTCGTGAATGTCCCGCAGGCCATGGGGCATGCGGTGCTCGCGACGGTCAATCCCGGGTTGGGACTCTACACGCTGATGATCGCCGTGCCGATCGGCGCGCTCTTCACGGGCTCGGTGTTCATGAACGTGTCGACGACCAGTGCGCTGTCTGTGGCTGCAGGCGCGGGGTTGGCGGACGTACCGGCGAGCCAGCGCATGGAAGCGCTTGCCGTTATGGTCTTGCTGGTCGGCGTGATCCAGTTGCTGGCGGGGCTGTTCCGGCTCGGGTTCGTGCTGCGCTTCGTTTCGAACGCGGTGATGACCGGCTTCCTGAACGGCGTCGCCATCCTGATCATCTTGGGCCAGTTGGGCGACCTGACCGGCTTCAGCAGCCCCTACCGCAACAACGTCGTGCGAGCGCTTCACCTGCTGCTGAATCCGGCTCAGGTCGTGCTGCCGACGACGATCATCGGCCTGCTGACCCTGGCCCTCATCGTGGCGCTGCTGGCGACGCGCTTGCGGCGATTCGCCTTCATCATCGCGATCGCTGCGGCGACAGTTCTGTTGGCGATCCTCACGATCCTGCGGCTCCCCACGGCCGCGATGTTCGGCGAAGTCCAGACCGTCGGCGACATCGCGACCATTCCGAGGTCTCTGCCGCGCCTGGCGCTGCCGAGCCTGTCCTTTGTGCTGCCCATGCTGCTGCCCGCTTTCTCGGTCGCGATCATCGGCCTGATCCAGGGCGCGGGGGTCAGCCAGGGGACTCCGAACCCCAACGGGAAGTTCGCGAACGTCTCGCGGGACTTCTTCGGCCAGGGCGCAGCCAACCTGGCGACGAGCTTCGTCGGCGGCCTTCCGGCCGGCGGGTCGATCTCGGGCACGGCGTTGATCTTGGGCGCGGGCGCGAAATCACGCTGGACCAATATCTTCGCCGGCCTGTTCGTCGCGCTGGTTGTACTGCTCTTCGCACCGCTGGTCAAGCAGGTGCCGATGCCCGCGCTCGCGGCGCTGCTGATCGTCGCCGGTTTCCAGGGGTTGCGCATCCCGCAGGCGGTGACCGCCTGGAAGACCGGCCGCATTACGGCCGTAGTGATGATCATCACGTTCGTGGCCACGCTGTTCGTCCCGCTGCAGTTCGCCGTGTTGCTGGGCGTGGCCCTCAGCATCGTGCTGCACGTCGTGCGCGCGTCCAACAAGGTGAACGTCACCGAGTGGGTGCTCCAGCCGAACGGCTTCCCGATCGAGCGAGAGGCGCCCATGCAGGCGCCGAGCAACCAACTTACGCTCTTGAATATCTACGGCAGCCTGTTCTTCGCTGCTGCAAGCACCATAGAGGAACTGCTTCCGAAGGTGGACGAATCCGATCGGGCGGTGGTGGCGATCGGCGTGCGCGGCGAGCCAGAGGTCGGCAGCACCTTCATGAACGTCATTCGGCGCTACGCCGAATCGTTGAAAGCCCGCAACGGGCGATTGATGCTTGTCGGCGTGGACCCGGCGCTCCGCGATCAGCTCGCTAAGACCGGACTGCTCGCCGTCATCGGCCCCGAGAACATCTTCATGGCTCAGGCGCAGATCGGGGCCGCTGTGAACGAGGCTGCGCAGGCCGCATCGAGGTGGCTGAAGGAGACATCCGGCCCTGACCAACACGAGGAAGGCTCTGGTTGAGGGATCGGTACCCGGGCCGCCGGTCCACCTGCAATCACAACACGAAAGAAAGGAACACCTCAAATGAAAAAACTGACTCACTTCTCGATTCTGGTTCTTCTGGTGCTGTCGGCCGCCGCGTACGCGCTGCCTGCGCTGGCGTCCCTCGAGCGGTCGTCGTCGGGTCAAGCCGAGGCTGCGGCCCTTGCGGCCGCGACACCCGCCGCGACCCAGGCGATCGCGAAGCCCCAACCTGAGCTTCTGGAGCCGGCACCTGCCGGGTCCGCCCTGGCCGGGACCTCGTGGATCATGAGCTCGCTGAACGGCGCGCTGCCCGTCGCGGACACGACCGTCACCCTTCAGCTCGGTGAGGACGGCTCGGCGAGCGGCTCGGACGGCTGCAATCGCTACTGGACGACCTATGAACAGGACGGCCAGAACCTGACCTTCCGCCAGCCGATGGCTGGGTCGATGATGGCGTGCGAGAAGCCGGTGATGGCCCAGGCCAGCGAGTATCAGGCGGCGCTTGCCCAGGTCACCTCCTTCATGATGAGCGCGCGCCAGCTCGTGCTTTTTGCCGGCAACGACATCGTCCTGACCTACATCGCCGACGCCCAAACGCTGGCAGGCACAGCGTGGAGCGTGGTCAACTACAACAATGGCCGGGAAGCGGTGGTCGGCCTGCTCGAAGGGACGGAAATCACGCTGAACTTCGATGAGATCGACCTGAACGGGAACGCCGGCTGCAACAACTACTTCGCGGGTTACGAGGCCCAGAACAACCACATCGTCATCAATCCGCCCGGATCGACGATGATGTTCTGTGAGGGGCCGCAGGGCGTCATGACGCAGGAGGCCGCGTATCTCGCGGCGCTGGAGACCGCCGCCACCTGGAAGGTGGAGGGCGATCAGCTTTGGCTGCGGACCGCCGAAGACGCTATCGCGGTGATCGCAGTCAAGGAACCGATCGTGGACTTGCCTGTTCCCGAGCCCAAGACGCCCACGGGCATGGTCACCGGGGCCAGCACGCTCAACATCCGCTCCGGGCCCGGGACCAACTTCCCGGTGATCGGCGCCGCGCGGATGGGTGACACCGGCACCATTGTCGGCCGGAGCCAGGATGGCCGCTGGTGGGTGGTGGACGCGCCATCCCTGCCGGGCGGCGTGGGTTGGGTATCGGCCGACTTCGTGTCCGCGACCAATGCGGAGGACGTGCCGGTGATCCCATCGCCGCCTCCACCTCCGCCCACGCCGACGCGCGTGCCGCCGCCGACGGCCGTGCCGCCCACGGCGACCCGCGTGCCGCCGACGGCCGTGCCCGGCGCGCAGATCAACTTCTGGGCCGACCGGACGCAGATCAACCGGGGCGAGTGCGCGACCCTTTTCTGGGATGTGCACAATGTGCGGGGCGTGTGGGTGTACCCCCGTGGGTCCGACTTCAACGCGTTCCCGCGCACGGGGCAGGGCAACGAGCGGGTGTGCCCCGCGGCAACCACGACCTACGAGATGCGCGTGAAGCTCACCGACGGCTCGACGCAGTTCCGCCAAGTGACGATCAACGTGACCCAGCCCATCGCGGCGCCCAAGCCGCCGATTGAGACGCCGGCCCCCAATCCACTGGCCGGAACGCGCTGGACCGTGGTGAACTTCAACAACGACAAGGGCGCAGTAGCGGGGGTCATCGCGGGCACGACGCTCACGATGGACTTCGGCACATCGGGCCGGGTCGAGGGTAAGGCGGGGTGCAACACGTACTTCGCGAACTACCGGGCGAGCGGCAACTCGCTGTCCGTCGACCGGCCAGGCACGACCAACATGTTCTGCGAGACGCCGGAGGGCGTGATGCAGCAGGAGCAGCAGTTC
>JAJRBK010000020.1 GCA_028679495.1 Methanobacteriota archaeon | reverse complement strand
TTTCTATAGGTATGTTCGTAGTACAGGACGACGTTTGACGAGACTGTGGTTTGGTAGCAAAGTTCTATCTTGTTCCCTCTAAAAAGTTAAAACAGACCTGTACGTAAGTCAGATTTACTCTCTACCAATGAGCAGAGCGCACTCGATCAGTCTGCATGATAGCAAAGAATGGGACGACTCTATTCGCCTCTAACGATTAGTTAGTACTGCTTGTATGGGTCTTGAGCCTTCAACAACTCCTCGACACAAGCGCACACAGAGGTAATAACCGTGAAACTCGCTTTGTTCGCAACAGCAGTATAACGCCCTGCTACTTGGCACGATAGCCGCTATCGCTGTAGTCGTCACTCCGGCTTAACCGTCGCTGGTGAGCGTCTCAAGACAACTAGGGGCATCAGGGCTAGTGAAGTGTAAGCCTACGAACGCAGTGAACGCCATGCAACATGCGGGCGAGGTGTTGGATAAAAGAATACTAAAAGAATATTCAACTCCTGACTGCTAATGCTTCAGCACAGACTCATTTCGGCTGCGCTCATCGCATGCTTATCGGCAGATAAATTATTAATGCAGACACGGCTCAAACGATCTCGCTTCTGCGTCCTTATTTATTCTTGCTCGGCCAATGCAAGCTCTAAAACTTGGATATTCTCAGGATAGAAGATTGCTGGAACGTCAGCTTTAAGCTCGTGGATTTTTTCTTCCAGTGCGGCGACTACTGCTGCGTTATCCTGGTAGTTGAGGGCTGTATTGCAGATTGGGCACATAAATTCATATTCACTTGCTCTCTCGAATACAAAACGTGCGCAGTTATTGTCGCACGTATAATAAACGTTGTTGAGCTCATCGTAAAGCAGTCGCTCAAGCTTAGCGATCAGCTTCTGCGCATCTGCATCGAGGCGGTGTTGGATGTAGTCAAAATCAATGTGCCAGTGATAGATGATCCATCCGCTTTGTTTGTCGCGCTTCTCATCATACCAAGCGATGCCGTGCTCGAACAAGGTAAAGAGCGTCCGTCTCACCGTGCTTAACTGAGCGCCTGTTTCATTCACAATATCCTGATCGGTGAATTCATCATTGGAGAGCCGTTCAATCACGTCGAGCCCTTCTTCACCGATAAGGTTTCTTAAGTAAGCTGATATGGCTTTTTCCATGTTCACTATTATATATAGGACGTGCGTCGGCTTATAGTTGCCGTTGCAGCTGAATTGTGGAAGGACTCCTTCTTACGCACTCGCTTGTGCGTTTTTTTAGCGGAATTCTTCGTCTCTGGAGCTATATTCTTGTTTCCGGCGTGCAAAGCTTTTCCCCCAGTTTCAATAGTACAAACGGGCTGCAGTAAGTCTGTTTATATGAGCTACGAGCGCGCTCGAATGGCGATTTATAGATCGAAAAGCAAGTCCAGCAACTAAAATCACGAATTTTCGACATCTTGGAGTACAGATCAGAAGACCGCATTAAGCGTCTCGTTGGCATCTTCTTTACTATACTCATAGTAGTCAAAGTCGCTGAAGTGGTTCTAACGACGGTAGAAGTACTCTCTCAGCAGTTCGAAGCGTAGTTCCTCGCTATTGAAATCTTCACGCTCGGGGTACTTACCGTCAGGTATATCTTGCGTCTTTGGTCGTGCACATCAGACGAGCGGTATGGACGGCCTATCAGCGGACGCCTTGTATTTGCACTCACGCCGCTCATTCTTGTCGATCGTGCTTCGATTGCACCTACGTATGCAACGCTGCTGCTCTCGCCAGGCGTTCCGATCAACCGCCTTTTCACACGAGCGTCTCGCCTCATAAGGATCTTTCGTATCTTCAAGCTCGAACGGTACGGTAATTCACTTGCAATTATTAAGCGCGTGCTCATTCGTAACGCACGAGAACTCTTAACAACGGTCTTTGTGGGATCATTATACCTGTCGTAGCCGCAAGTCTGGTATACTTTGCAGAACACACCGCTTAGCCGGAGAATTTCTCGAAAATTCCAGCGGTTATGTGGTGGACTTTTCTTACCATGGTTTCGCCTGATTCGAGAGAATTCTTTCCGCTGACAACAGCGGGAAAACTGTTAGGCGGAGTGATCGCGCTCGTTGCTATAGGACTTATCGCGCTTCCCACAGCGATTCTAAGCGCCGGGTTTGTGCAGGGACTCCAAGAGGAACGAGAGAAAGACGGGACACGTCCACATTGTGGTGAACGTATAGACGAACCCTAAGGGCATGGTTCTAGCGTGCGCTGCATGTTGCTTCGTCGCTTCGTCGCGCTCCTCACATGGCAATACCTGCTAATCACCACTATTTTCATTGTGAACAAGCGTGGTCAAAAAAAGCTGGACGTTGCGCATGGACTCCTCCCACGTCGGAAGGGATTCGTAACGCCGACGTGCATTCAAGCTCATCTCAAGCAGGAGCTCTCGGTCATTGATCAGTTCTGTCAAATAGCTCTTCAGCGACGTGGTATCGTCGGCGGGCAAGAGAAGGCCATTATCCCTATGTGTGATAATCTCTCTAGCCCCACCATCCATCGCTCCAATGACCGGCAGGCCATAACCCATGCTCTCGGCATAGACGATGCCATATCCTTCATAAGCTGAAGGGATAACGAGCACGTGACTCGTGCTTAGAAGCCGAGAGAGCACAGCATCTGACACAGCCCCTTTGAATGATATACGTCCAGCAAGCTCGCTACGTGTGAGCTGCCGGAGAAGTGTGCGTGCATAAGCGGGCTCTGCATCCATGTCGCCGATCACGGTCAACGTCCACCGATCGTCCGGCAATTGTGTTAACGCACGGATGAGAACGTGTAATCCTTTGCGAGGGATAATACTTCCAACGAATAACAAACGCACTGTCTCTTCTTGTGCCCGCTGTATGATTTCACCATCGGTTATTTGCACGTGCAAACGATCGCGCCCAGGATGAGCGACGAGTAATCGCCTCTCCCCCACATACGACCTTGAGAGCAGCTGTTCTATCTCCATACGCGTTGTCTCACTGTTAAAGATGAATCCATCCACGCTCGATAGGTACCAACGCTCAATCTGCCGATAGACGGCGTTTTGCCATCCGGGACGCGGCTCACAGCAGCGGGCGTGATGAACGATGGAAACGATGGGGTAAAAGACCCGTCCCTGCAGGCGCCGATTGAGCATAAACAGCGAGGGATGGTTGAGCTCATCTTGGAGGAGCACGTCGACTTGGAGGTCCATCAAGCGCTGATAGAAGCGAGAAGAGAAGTTATGCAGAATGTGGCGTGGATACCCTGCGCGTTGCAATGAGACGATCTCCACGGTACTGCCATGCTCTTGAAGGTACGTCGCAAGCATACGATCGTAAAGGTACCCCCCTGTAAGAGTATCCAAGCTTCCGTAGATGACAAGGCCTACACGCATGGTCGTTCACGTCTCTGGTCTACGCCCCGACCGGACGCCGTTGCCTCTCCTCGCTGATAAGAGGTATATGACGCCCACGCAATCTCGTTTTCCCATACCTTTATTGTCATGACGTCTACGTTAGGAGCACGGAGCTTATCCGCTAGCGTCGTGCAAAGAATGAAGGCGAAGCGTTCAATGCTCGGATTATGTCCCTGAAATTCAGGCAGGTCGTTGAGTGTTGTTTCCTTGTAGTAGCGCACCTGTGCATCTAAGAGGGCTTCAACCTCGACAATGTCTACCATGTAATCGTGCTGATCGAGCTCCGCGCCGCTCAGCTGAAGCTCGACGTAATAGTGATGGCTGTGCCGTGTGTTCTCGTCGCCCCAGTCGCCGCCAATTAAATAGTGCTGTGCAATGAAATCCCGCTTAACGGCTACTGTGAACACAAGTAATCACTTCTTTACATGAGCGAACGCTCAACGCGCTGCTCCTTATGCCTGATAGTTGAAGAGAACCTGGATTGCCTCTCCGGGCTGTTGATCGAGAAGCTCATACGCATGTGCTGCCTCATGGATGGGGAACCGATGGGTGATGAAACGAGAGGGTCTTATCTGACGTATCATATTCCATGCGGTCTTAAAACGGCGAGCTTTTGTCCATCGTCCTGCAAATCGTGGCGCTATGCTGCTCACTTGACTGCTAATGAGGCGGATACGACTCCGATGAAACCGTCCTCCAAGGTTTAAACTCGCCCGCTTGTCCCCATACCACGACCCTACGACAACTCGCCCCGTGTAGCCCGTCGCTTCGAGCGCTTGATCGAGCGCGATAGGGGAGCCTGAAAGTTCGTAGGTAAGATCGGCACCGTTTGGCAAGTGCTCCCGAAGCAGCTCCTGAAGGTTTCCTCCTTCAGGATCAAGCGATGCCGTCGCTCCTAGCTCATGCGACGCGCAACGACGCCGCTCATGACGATCTAACGTGACGAGACTCGCGATCGGAAAACGAGCTAGCACGCTTGCGGTTAGCAAGCCGACGATCCCCTGCCCGAACACCGCTATGTGCTCTCCAATGAGCGGTGAACCGTCCATCACGAAGTTGATCGCAGTTTCCATATTAGGCAGGAATAGGGCATCTTCCACGGGTATATCGTCTGGTACTGGTATCAACGTATCAGGAGGTGCGTTGAAATGACTCTCATGCGGATGAAACGCCATGACGACGCGGCCCTCCCATTCAGCGTCGACCTCACTCCCTGTCGCGATCACCTGCCCGACTGCCGCATAACCGTACTTCAGCGGATAGGCGAAGGTGCCGGGTAAATCAGTGATGCTTTCATCAATCGGCATGTCCTCAGGGAACTCCCCTCGATAAATCAGCGATTCCGTGCCAGGGCTGATCGCAGAAAGCAGGGTCTGAACCACGACCTGATCTGCCTCAACGCGGGGCAGCTCCTCCTCTTGGATGCTGATGGTGCGCTCATCGGTGAAATACAACGAGGTGCGGTGAGCACGCGCGTGGCGCAAGGCTCGGTTGTCATCCCACGGGCTTGGAAGAGTGTCCCCGTGCCAACTGGTTGCAGTAGCGAGTTCATCCTGTAGCACGGTGATATCTGCTATGCTGAGCAAGTGATGCATGCGTCGTGCTTTTGTTAAAAGATAATGCACGTTGCTCGCATTTACTGTGGGATGAACGGGTATTTGCCTCTCAACGCGTACTCCTAATGTGCGAAGTGACGTGATCTTAAGGGGGTTGTTTGTAAGGAGGCGTATCGAGCGTACCTGTAAATCATCGAGGATAAGCGCAGCGATTGTATAGTCACGCTCATCAGGCTGGTGCCCCAATAGCAGGTTCGCATCAACCGTATCATATCCCTGGTCCTGAAGATTGTATGCCCGGAGCTTATCGAGCAAGCCGATGCCGCGGCCCTCTTGGCGAAGGTAGACGAGCGCGCCGCAGCCCTCTTCGGCAATCTGCTGCATTGCTAAGTGAAATTGCTCACGGCAGTCACAGCGACTTGAACCGATCACCTCTCCCGTGAAGCATTCTGAATGGACACGCACTAACACGTGCGATTTGTCGCTCACATCGCCACAAACGAGGGCGACGTGTTCTTTTGTATCGCTCCCATTGGTGTAGAGATACAGCTGGAAATCCCCGTGCTCTGTAGGAATACGGGAGGTTACCCTTCGTCGTAACGCACCGCTATGCACCCTCTCTACGTTCACGTCATAACCTCGCGTTGCTGAACGGCCCTTTCTATCAGAACCTTTTGTGAATCGTTGGTCAAAGGGAGAATGACATCACTTGGACACATTAACTCACTCTATTCGTAGCGGTGTGTCGAAACCGGGAGCGCTCTCTTATTAGCCGCCCATTTTTCACCCTAATCTCTTCAAGCGCAAGCTTTGCCGCTTCGACAAGATCCCGGTTGCCGTACTCGAGCGCTTCGGTGAGTGGTTCTGTGGCTCGTTCGTCACCTATTTTCCCAAGACCTTCGGCCGCCCAGTAGCGGACAACGAGATCTTGATCCTTGAGCGCACGAATAAGTGACTCAGTAGCCTGCATCGCATGTAACTCGCCCAGCGCCTTGGCGGCTTCCCGACGTGTGTAAACGTTGCCCTTTTGTAAAAGTTCTATGAGCCCGTTGACATCGTTTAAACGTTCGAGCTCCTCTACTTCCTGATTCGGTGCTTCAAAGAGTGGCATGTCACCTCCATATCTGGGAACAAACGACTATCATCTGAGCATTTAATTATCAGGAGGAGCGAACTTGAGTCTTTCCCGCTTTTCCGCCTATAATTTGTTCGTTTTGCCAAGATTGCACGGGTCAAGGAACGGACTGCACCCGCCACAGGTAACAGGTGGACTTGCTGCGTGTGTATACAAAATGGCATGTAGGTGGACTTTTTCACTTGATTACGCAGATGAACGCGTGAAACGCTTTTATCTTGTGTTCGCTTTCCCCACGTTGTAAGACGATGCGTGCAGCTGATGTTCTTAGGGGGCACAAAGGACACCACACGTAGCGGCAGACGAGGAGAACGATGCGTACAAGTGCACTAAAGGCGAGCGATTAGCGCTTTCACCTACCAGACTGTGCCATTTCGCTACCCTTTTACGCCCCGTACATCACGTCGTGTAGCTGAAAAAGCGCACAAGATGACTCCATAGGATATGTGAAATATTAAAACAGCGTATTTCAATGGTTTGTTTAAGAGTCAAGGCACCGTACTCGAAAACGATGGAGCGTCCATATGATGTCTGCCCCGTCCATTTTTACTGCCTTATATTCACATATCCTATCGAGCGTACCAGTCCTTATGTGTCGCAGCAATTTGAGCTTTTCATTGAAAATCAGGCGCCCCTTTATAAAGACATCAGCGAATAGAGTAGGGTAAATAAGAATGGCCGATCTTTTCGCTCCTTTCGCTTTTAAGGGCGGACATTTGGAGCTGTGCATTGTCGGCTGATTATCACTTGTGCACATTAGCCTTTGTTGTCAAAACGAGCCATCTCTGTTCTTCCTTTGGGCGCTTGCCTTCTTTAAACCAAATCAACAGACACTTAAAAGATTGCCGCTCCCATTGTTAAGCGCGTGACGACGATATCAAAAGTTGATCTCAAAAAGGAACTCAAGGAGCTCTACTTCCCACCAGCACAACGCGTCTCATTGGTTGACGTGCCTGCTTTGAACTACCTCATGATCGATGGTAAAGGTGACCCCAACACTTCACAAGCCTATCGAGAATCCATAGAAGCGCTCTACAGTGTTTCATTTACGCTCAAGTTTGCTGTTAAAAAAGGGCAGGGCGTAGACTACGCAGTCATGCCATTAGAAGGGCTCTGGTGGGCTGATGATATGACAGCGTTTGCTACTGGCGATAAAATGGCGTGGAAGTGGACGTCCATGATGATGCAGCCGTCTTTCATTACCGCGGCCCTCGTCGATCAGGCACGCGAACAGGCGGCAGGAAGGAGAGCGCTTCCCGCTAATGCACATATGCGGTTTGAACGATATCACGAAGGCTTAAGCGCACAGATCATGCATATCGGGCCTTACGCCGATGAGGGCCCGACCATAGAGAAGCTTCACACCTTTATCGAGCGCAGTGGATACAAACGGCGGGGGAAGCATCATAAGATTTACTTGGGCGATCCTCGGCGGGCGGCACCAGAGAAGCTCAAGACAGTGCTTCGACAGCCCGTTTTCTAAC
>JAJRBK010000196.1 GCA_028679495.1 Methanobacteriota archaeon | reverse complement strand
GGCTTGGCACGCTTTTTGCGGCAGTCGCCCTTCTAATCACGCACGGTTACTTGGAGAGCCAATTTGGCGTGCCTCTAACGGTCGCTTTAGCGACGCTCATACCTGCGTTCCTGTTGCTTTTGGCTGGCGGCTCCGAGATGAGCTACGTTTTAAAGAAGGTCGATTACGATCTACTCCTTTTTTTTATCGGGCTGTTCATTCTCGTTGGAGCCCTCGAAAAAACAGGGGTGATCGGGGCGTTTGCGGGCGGCTTGCTTGCTTTAGCTTCTGGAAATAACGTCACGCTGCTGTCACTGTTGCTCTGGGGTTCTGCTGCTATAAGCGGCATAGTTGATAACGTTCCATTCGCTCTCACGATGAGCTTTGTTGTGAAAGATATCGCGGCAATCCCAGGCATTCTTGCGACATCGCTCATGGTGTGGGCAATATCACTAGGAACAGACATAGGAGGAAATTTAACGCCGATTGGAGCTTCTGCCAACGTTGTAGCGTACAATTCGATGGAAAAACACGGCTTACGCATCGGCTGGGCCAAGTGGATAAAGACTGCAGCTCCTCCGACTATCGTCGCGTTAATAATCTGCAGCATATTGCTTTACGCAAAATACGCTGTGGGCTTCTACTGAAGGTGTTCGAAATGAAAGTATTGATATGTACAGACGGGTCCACGAGTTCTACAGCTGGCATCAAATGCGCCTTAGAGGTACTCGGTAAAGAGCACGAGTATACGCTACTTTTCGTCCTTTCAGAAGAAGGGATCTACCGAAGATACAAAGAGACGTTCGAAGAGGATTTGGCAAGAATAGAAAAGCTTTTTGGAGATCCCGATCCGGAAAAGGCCGCTGCCAGAGAAATATTCTTAAGGCCCCTACAAGACTACATGTCACAAGCTGGGTTCAAAACGACCCCAAAAGTTCGGGAAGGAAGTGTCGTCAGCGAAATACTTGCGGAAATAGACGAGGAACAGTATGCAGTTACAGTGCTAAGCGACGGAAAAATCTCACTGATGAAGCTTCTGCCTGGAAGCACGTTACACGAAATCGTGCAAAACACCAAGAAGTGCATCCTTCTGGCCCGACCGCCATCACACAGCGAATAAGCGTACAAACACTTAATGAAGCACTAGATATCATCAGATGAATAATTCTAGCGCTGCGCGTTAGCGAGCACTACTGTGGCGGTTTTATCTCGTAAGAAATAAACTCTAAATATCGAATCCAGTGTTTATATGCTAGGTGGGCTTCTGTTGTATGAAGCCAGTGAGAGGACGAGTGTCATGAATGCAACAGCCGAAACTGAATTACTTATGCTTCCTGGACCTGTACCAGTGGCCCCAAGGATACTCCGGGCCTTATCCAAACCAATGATCAATCATCGAGGACCTGAGTTCAAGCAACTGTTGGATTCTGTACTCGAGAAGCTGCAACCGGTGTTTCGTACGGAAAACGATGTGTTGGTTCTGAGTGGATCAGGAACATGTGCCATGGAGGCTGCCATAGGCAACATAGGGCGAGGCAAAACGTATGCTTCGGTTGAAAACGGCAAATTCGGCGAGAGGTTAAAGACGCTAGGTTCGCTCTATGGTCGATCAGTTCCGGTGGTTACAGATTGGGGAGCATCCATCGACCTTGCAGCAGTCGTAGCGGCACTGGACTCGGGAGCAGATGCGATCACGCTTATCCATAATGAGACCTCGACCGGGATGACTAATAATGTTGAAAAGATAGGCACGCTATGTAGGAAATATGACGCGTTGCTAATTATGGATGGAGTCTCATCAATCGGCGGGATGGAAGCTGAGATTGATAAATGGGGAGTTGATATAGCGTTTACTGGTTCTCAGAAGTGCTTGGGAATGCCTCCTGGCCTATCTATGATAACAGTTAGTGAGCGCGCTTGGGATCTCATTCGTGATGCTCAAAAGAGACCTTATTATGCGGATCTAGTTGCGCATAAAAAATCAGCAGATAAAGGCCAAACCCCTTACACGCCGACGTTACCTCTGTTCTTTGCCCTGGAGGAGGCGCTGAAAATGCTTGAAGAGGAGGGGCTGGATACGCGCATAACGCGACACAGCATTTATGCTGAGGCTATACGAGCAGCGAGCCGAGCTATGGGCTTAGAACTCTTTCCACAAGTTAACGAGCTGAGCACGTACTCCGACACCGTGACTGCAATCAAGATGCCTTCGGGCATAAAATTTGCGACACTTAGCGAAGAGATGAGGCGTCGAGGCGTTATCATAGCAGGTGGCCAAGAACGCCTTAAGGGGACGATCTTTAGAATCAGTAATATGGGCCATGTTTCTAAAGGCGATCTTTTGCAGACCGTTGAAAAACTTGAGCTCGTGTTGTTAGAAAATGGAGTCGTAAACGAAAAAGGAGCGGGGACACTCACTGCTGACTGCGCCTTAGAAGAACTATAACATCAACCGGTGACAATAGGGGCGATCACAAAATGGCAAAAATAGGAATAGCAGACACCACGTTTGCACGGTATGACATGGCGAGCGCTGCTATTGATGAATTGGCTCGCTGGATGTCAGCACAAATTAAACGGTATACGGTGCCTGGAATTAAAGACCTGCCTGTTGCGTCGAAAAAGCTTATAGAGGAGATGCAGTGCGACATAGTCATGGCTTTGGGCATGCCTGGTTCAAAGGCGATTGACAAGCAATGTGCGCACGAGGCATCGACAGGCCTGATAAGGGCACAATTAATGACTAACAAACACATAATAGAAGTCTTTGTTTACGAAGACGAAGCTTCAAATGAAAAAGAGCTCGCACGCTTAGCTGACGCTCGTACGCGCGAGCATGCCCAAAACGTGTACAAGCTACTAAGCAATCGATTAATCCCAGAAGCGGGAAAAGGAAAAAGAGAGGGTTTCGAAGACGTAGAGCCGATCAGCTTTTAG
>JAJRBK010000195.1 GCA_028679495.1 Methanobacteriota archaeon | reverse complement strand
GAACGAGTCTTCCTCCCCTTCTTGTGAGCACTCTTTTTAGCCATTCGTGAAACCACCAAAAAAGTCATCTCTGATCTGCATCGCTTTACTGCTTGCTAGCTTTACGACACGAACTATCTCCTCTATTGAAAGTGTGCCTGTTCCGCTTTTTTGCATTCCTGCCAACGTCCCATGCAGGCCAGAAATTACTGTAATTCGAGAGGATGCGATGGTTTCTTCGTCCAATGATGGATCGAGCATTTTCTCGCCATCAAGGTCAACAGCGGTCACTGCAATCGGATATTCTTTGATGGGCAGCGCTGCATCAGGTCCATAGCCGTATCGCTCAGATGGCGTTTTCGCATTTAACAGCGCTGCAAGTGCCCCTAAGGCAGCGGCGTCTATAAGGTTTCCATCGTGGTCTAAGACGTGCACGTCGATAAAAATGAGCCATACCTTGCCGTCTGGTAAGGTCAATTGAGACAAGTCAATGGCGCCCGATTCACGAACGCCACGATCTACCACGCGCGCAAGCTCTATCGCATTTTCATTAGGCGGACCAGGTTCAAAGGACGGAGATGCTAGCGGCACGAGCTCAACGTTTGTAATGATCACGCCCGTCTCAGGCGCGTCGGCAAAAGGCTCCCCCGGTTGCAACTTGACGCCTACGAGAACCTGCGAGTCACCTATCTTGACTCTCGCTGACCCTTCCGCTTTGTCTATCAATCCAGCCTCGATCTGGATTGGACGAAATTCGTCGAACGCGCGCCCATCTGCTCTTTCACTTCTTTTAGCAAGCGCATAAATGTAATCTTTTCTTATCTCGGCAATGACGTCATTCATTTTCTTCTCCTCGGTATTTTTGAATTAGGGCCTCTCGCTGCATTTCAGCTATACTCGCACACCCGGTTTTACCTAGTTCTAACGCTTGTTCAAATTCCTCCAAAGTTAGATGCCCATCCATTTGGAGAAGCGTTACTTCTCCCGTCCGCACGTCCATCGCGATTGGCATGTCAGCCTGACCGTAATTGTCCTCCTCCTTTACGAGATCGAGAACAACAGTGTCATCTACTTTGCCCACAGCGCACGAAGAGATAAGACCGCGCATCGGCACTCCTGCATCGGCTAAGGCTACGGATGCTGCATTTATCCCAGCTGATCGAGTGCCAGCATCAGCCTGTAAGATCTCTACGAAGATGTCAATTGTTGACCTGGGATAGAACTCTTTTATTATCATTGGATCTATAGCTTCTCTGCTCACTTTTGAGATTTCTATACTCCTTCGATCTGGACCTGGTCTTTTTCGCTCTTCAACCGAAAAAGATGCCATGTTGTAGCGGTACCTGATTATTGCGCGATTCGCTTCCTGCAAGTGTCTAGGATGCACTGCCCTCGGCCCATATACGGCGGCAATCACCTTGTTCCCACCATGTTCGACGTAACATGAACCATCAGCCCGTTTGAGCACGCCTACATCAAATTTGACTGGACGTAACTCGTTAGGAAGACGATCGTCTATTCTCTTACCGTTTTTAATGAACTCCATGCTTTTCTTCCTCTAGAACTTTTGTTATCCTATCTGTCAGTCCTGACGTATGAGCCTCTTTTTCAATCTGTTTAATCACTTTGACAGCGAGCTCTTCGTCTGCTGCTTTTCCATTGATCCATATCCGGCCATTTTTTCCAACAAAAATATTAACGTCGAGCTTATCTTTGAGTAGGCTTATCATTGATCCTGCGCGTCCGATGACCCGCGGGACTTTTGTATATGACACGTCGACCACCCTGCCACTTCGTAAAACACGCAATTGACCTTCTCGGGGTGCAAGCTCTATTTTCATTGACTGATCCACATCGACCACTTTGAAGATCGCAAGGTCACCCACACGCATAATCTTCGCCATCTCGCTTGATTCAATGCGGCGCGGGTATTCTGAGATATGCATAAGTGCCTCGTAGGGTGAATTGATGTTCACTTTCCAGTTTGAAAAGCTGATGTCTGACACCATCCCAATGACTACGTCACCAACAATTGGAATATACTTCCCAGACAGTGGAATTACGCGTATCCTCTCCCTATCATCTGCGAGCCCGTATATCAATGAGTAAACTTTACCATCTTCGGTATAGGTTCCTTCGGCAGCTTTGGAGACATCATCAGAGAGTAGGTCTCCTGGAACGACGATCGTTTTGTCGACTTTTTCTATTTTCCTCATTTTTGTCCTTGCCGGGTAATAATGCGCGTTTCGGCTTCTCCTCTTGATAATCGATTCACAAGCTCATAGAAATCGTTTTGGAGCCCTGCAGGAAACCTGACCACACAAATCCAAGCACCGTCCTGTTGCCACTCCTGTTTAACGACTTTACCAAAGCGCTGAATAGGCCCCTGCGATTTTGCAGCATAATTGGCTGGTACCTTGACAGCGATATCTACTTCTTCAAATCTTATAGGTATGAGTGGGCGAATTGCTTTTAAAGCAATATTAACTAGTTCATCGACGCTTTTAAATGGGTCTATGTTCACTTTTGCTTCTTCGATAGCCTTTTCTATTCGCTGCGGTGGATGGGGCAGGCCCGTTTGGGGATTTATAGCATTAGCAGCGATAGTAGCTATAAGCTCCTTTCGTTTGTGCTCTTGGATCTCGCGTCTCTGTTGTGCAGTAAGATGGAGCTCTCCTTCAAGAATTATCCGTTTTGCAACAACTGAGGGGTCTGTATCAACAAATACGTTTTTGAGGGCATCATCGGACGCTTTTTCGCCTTTAGAAGCGTCCTTAAAAATTTCCTCTATCGCTAGAACAGCCTCCATGTCAATGTCACGACCTTCTCTCATTGATAAAGCATTTTCAGGGTCAACAAGCACTTCAAAGTGTTCACCGCCTCTCGCAAATCGAGCGACAACTGCTTTATCGAGAGATACCATCAGCGTACTCCTCTCAATGTCGTTCGTTTAAGAAGACTTCAAAAAATCGTATCGTCACTCTTTCGGCATCGAATCAAGTACGCCCTTTACGTACTCTTCGAGCTCATCGATACCTAGCTTCTTAAACTGGTTGTCTTTCGCGTATACAGCAGCGATTTCGATGGTGTCGACCGTGATTTTGCCTTCGGTAGCCTTATAGAGCGCTTCAAGCCCGAGTTTTATAGCGTTATCAATATCAACGTCTTCGTTATATTTCTCTTCGAGAAACTCCATTACAGCATTTCTTCCTGAGCCGATTCCCGTGGCCTTAACCATCAAAAGAGCGCCGCTCGGGTCTGTTTCAAAAAGGCGCGGGCCAGAATCATCAATCCCACCTATAAGCAATGCTGTTCCATAGGGTCTGACGCCACCGTACTGTGTGAATGTTTGTTTATGGTCTGCAATTTTTTTCGCAAGTGTTTCAATACCAATGGGCTCGTTATATACGACGCGATTTATCTGCGCGTCGACCCGAGCACGGTCGACTAATGCTCTAGCATCAGCCACAAGGCCTGACGTCACAGCGCCAATATGATCATCAACCTGGAAGATCTTCTCTGTGGATTGGGGCTCGAGGAGCCTACTTGAGATACGTTTATCCACGAGCAGGGCAACGCCATCCAGTGCTTTTATACCAACAGACGTGGTACCCCGTTTTACAGCTTCGCGCGCATATTCTACTTGAAATAACCTACCGTCTGGTGAGAACACAGTGATTGCTCTATCGTAACCCATTTGTGGTGCCATCTGCATTATATCAGCCTCTCGTTATCGTCGATCATGATGCCTATAAATTGGACATCTGCGCGATCAACAGTTTTCCTATCTTCTGGAACTATATCAATTTCCTTGCCGCATATCCTTACTGCTTTCCCGGATACTGGCACTGTCACATAAGAAGATATAATGCGTCGTATTTTCTCCTCAGTTTGTAAATACTTTTCTATAGCAGCCTGTATTGTTCCTGAAGTGCCTATAGATGTCACACGCACACGATTGTTCCTGATTTTCCCAATGCTAGCTAATATTGCTTGAACTTCGGACACGTGTCGGTAGTCACATCTCACAAGTCCTTTTGTACCATCAAACGCTACAACTCGAAGGCTAAACTCG
>JAJRBK010000194.1 GCA_028679495.1 Methanobacteriota archaeon | reverse complement strand
GCTTTTGTCTCGCTGCTCTGAGATAGCAGAAGCGATCCACCATCGGACTACGGGTTGGTCAGCGTCCTTGAGTTCATTGGTCAAACTGCCCTGCAGCTGGGAAGGTAGGTTATCTCGAGGGTCAAGGACGTACTCCAGCGGAGCGTGTCCCTCCCCCGCACCATATTCGCCTGTAATTGGATTGACAGAGTACTCGCGTCTGTGTTTTGCCGCGATGCGCTTGGCGCGCTGCCATCGTTGTGAGGGCCGGTCGAAACGGATCTGCGCCGAACTCCCATAAGCCTTGATCAATTCATAAATATGGGTGACCTTGTTACGGGCGAACATCAACTCGGCTGCAAGCCGCTCTTTCTCTTCTTCGCTGAGCCGGCTCAGTTTCCCTGCTGTGACCTTTGCGAGAATAGCTTCATCGCGTGCCGCTCGAGAGTGGTCCTGTCTTTTGTTGGACTGACTGAACTCGTGCGCCTCTAAAAGAAGTCTTTTTGCGCGCTCATCCAGGACGTCGGCAACGTCAAGCGTTTGCGTGGACTCTTCCACAACGACCTCTGGTGACAGCGTGAAACTTTCTGTCAAGCCGCTGATTTCAGAGCTAAGGAGGCGCATCATCAGCTCGTAGCAATCTCTATCCCACGTAGGCGATGCGCGCATCGCCCGCCCTCTCAGCTGTTGCCAAGCTGTCGGATCACGCGTGGCCGTAGCGTCTATGAGCAGGTTCGGCCTCACGACATTCCAGCCGGTGCGAGCCCACGAGGATACAATAACGACGTTGATGGGGAGCTCGGGAGCATCAACGATACGCGAAGTGAGATCATACATCAGTTGTTTACGCTCGCCCTGTGGCATCGTCACGATGAGGAACCGCTGATGCACGCCGCTGGCTTGACGCAGTTCTGCGGGCCGAGCCTTAAGAAAACGGGCGGCGATCAGCGCGTAATCGAAGAAAGTGGCCTCCCACTTGCGGATGTGATGATTGTTAGGGGCCAATCTGCTTTTGAGCGTCTCTCCTATTCCGCCCAGTTTTGCTTTGTTTACCGCTCTGCGAAATCTTCGCAACACCTTGCGATTGAATCCCCCCGGTCGCGATGCACCTATCTTGGACAGACCCTGAATATAGTCCGCAAGGAGGGCACGGCACTGATCGTGAAGCTCGTCTCGCCTGTGGTCGGGTATGGCCACGCCTTGGGTAAGCAAATCGAAGAGTGCTTCACCGAGCTCAGACGACATAATCTCTGTCTTGATGTACTCAGCGATCTGAGACGGAACAGTATTCGTCTCGCTCCAAGGAAGGTACATCTCGCTCGACAGCACGGCCATCGGCCAAACACCTGCGTCTCCTAGCATTTGAGCAAAAACGCCCGCGACTCCGACGTAGCTTGGTGCAACGACGCCATCGCTGCGCTGGATCCTCGTGCCTTTATCGAATACTACTACGCCTGATACGGCACGCGCCGAGTTTTCCGCATTTATGATGGCCTTGATGGAATCGACTCGGCCCTCGCCTACATGGAAGTAATAGCTTCGCAGGCTGAAGTATAACCCCACAATGGACGTCGCAAGAGCATCTTTAACCTGCTCTGAAGGAGGGGCCCTCGAGGAAGCCTGTGTCGATAGCCGTTGCAGGGTTTCACTGTCAAGCACATAGCCGAAATGCGCCACACTCAGTCGTGCAGCAAGCCTGGGCAAGTGAACAAGTTCTCGCAGCTCCTCACGTGTCTCTTCGATGTCGAGGAGAAGCTGCTGAAAACGTTCGCGGCATTGCTGCTGTTCACCGTACGGGAGCTCGGCAAGCCGAAGCTCGATGAGGGACGCGTCCGATAGCCTCTTGGCAATTTGCACGATACTGATCACAGGCAACCGAGCCAGACCGAGTTGTTCGTCATTCTCCCATTGCCTGTACCGCTTTGCCAGAGCTTCTCGCTGGTCTGTGCGCCCTCTGTACATCCCGAGAATGTCGCGTCCAATGGTTATGCGCTCTCCGAGTGGAATCTCGGCAAACCACTTCCTCAGCGTATCGCTCCCTATGAGCTCAATAAAATCCCTCAGCAGTGCTTTGTACTTTTCGAGCAGGCTAATGACACGCTTCTCTCGGTCAGAATAGCTGAAGGGCACCCCTCGCTCAGTGAACGGAGCGACGAATCCGTAGACAATGAGATCGGCCGGAAGTACGGTGTAAACCAGTTGCAGTCCGAGCCTCGCAAACCTCTTCCGATAAGCGGCAGCGGTACCTGAAAACCCGATCAACCCGTATAAACTGCCGTCGCGGAGCCATTCGACGAGAAGCCGCGCGACACCTGCCGAAACGCTCTTCAAATCCTCCACCACTTTATGGACCTCATCGAGGATGACGTACCTGATGTTGGTTCCTTGGAGATACTTCTCAACAGAGCCCCTGTCGAATCCGCCCTTGCCTGCGGGGGAACCGAGTTGCGCCAGCGCCGCGTACGTCATTACGAGGACCGTCGGCGCAAACTCGGCACGCTCGTGCTCGGAATCCAGCGTGGCTGGCGTACCTGCGAACAATTCATCTGGACTCAGTCGCAAACCCATGTGCTTGTAGCAGAGCTCCGCGATCCACTGCTGCTCGTAATTGATCGTCGGCACGAGGATGAGAATTGACTCTCCTTGCGAAAGGGTGCGCAGCCAGTCCTGAATGCACATCATGCCGATCATGGTCTTTCCGCTGCCTGCGGGGGCCTCAATGACTTGTCCCTGGTACCCATACCCCCGAAAGATCGTGTATGCATCCCGCTGGTATGGGCGAGGATAGAGCGAGCCTATGAGATCGGCGTGCCGCCGGTGCGCGATATCAGGCGAGGATGACGGAGGACCGAGCAGCTCTGATGCGACGGCAATGAACATGTCTGCCATATGCGTTCCACACCCTGTGAAACGTTCAAAGAATTCTCGAAAAGCCTCCTTGCGATCGGCGATACTGGATAGTCCGTGAAAGCCGCTACGTTCGAACTCTCGGTAGAGCGATTGCCCCAACAGCGCTTGCAGACTCGCTCGGTCCAAGTTCATAGAGCTGTAGCGCCGTTTTGTCCGCACATAGCCATCGTCTGCACGCTGAACGTGACCTTTTTCGATAAGATTATCGAGGTGTTTGCCAACGATATCGCTCTTTACGTCAGCCATTACGTGGAACTCGTTTACGAGCCCGACAATGGTCTCAAGCGCGAGCGGCTCAGAAGCTTCGAGAAGAATCTCCATGACAGAGTCCTCGACAAGCTGTCGTCGGGTGAACGTGTCGAGGGTCAGCACAAACGGAACATTTTTCGGCGCCACGTCGTGCATATGATGGAGAGGCTGATGAAGCGCGACCAAATTGTGAAGAGCGGCGTCTATCAGCGGTGTCTTTCCGCGTGCCAAGGCTTGACGCAGTATTCCCATCGTTCGAGCGTAGTAGTACGCTAGAACATAGAAGCGTCCGCGCATGGCCTTGAAATCTCCTTGTTCCTTAAGCGCCTCGAAATCGCGATGCAGAACGGAAGCTAGATCCTGAGCGTGCCAGTACTGAGGCGGAGGAGTACCGGCGGTTGGCACTTCACACGCAAGCACAGATAAGGGCTCCAACGTTGGCGATTGCTCTGCGTCACGCGCAATCTTTGCCCTCTCGATTTGCGGCCTGTTACGTTCCATGCGCTCGTCCCCTCTTATTTCTGGAACTATCGTTTAGTGCGCGGCATCACCCGGGACAAAAAAGGCTTAGGCTTGTGAAGGGCTTAGCGTCCTGCCGCTTCTTATTAAGGCCACGTTGATCCGTTCTACCAACTCCGATGGGCTGAAAGGCTTTGTGATATAGTCAACGGCACCTGCAGCCAAACCCTGTGCGATATCGGTCTCTCCCCCTCTAACGGAGAGTATAATCGCAGGAGGTGCTTCACTTCCTAGTTCTTCTCTTACCTCTTTTATGACCTGATATCCGTCTTTTTTTGGCATCATCACGTCAACGATGACGATATCCGGTTTTTCTGCGAGCACTTTCTCCACACCTTCCTCTCCGTTGGAAGCGGTCATAACTTCGAAGCCTTCCCTCTCCAACTTAATACGAATTAACCGGAGAACATCATCCTCATCATCGATAGCGAGAACTCGAATAGACACGATCGACCCCCAGCCGCTCTTTTTTTAAAAAATGAATGATAGGCAAGGCCATATAGCTTTCTGCTGCTATAAGGAGTTGATTTCGCTCCATCTGGCTAAAAAGATCCCGCCAGTCATTAAACCCTCGTAACCGATTAAGGCTCAACGGAGGGCGTTAGTGCAGCTGTCATTTCCGTTTCACGTATTACACGTTGCCGCCCCGACTCAAGCTACGTGGGCTAAAAATGGCAACTACTATAGAACAACGATCGCGATGACGATGCCAGTAAACGCTTGTGTTGTCGCGTCGATTATTATAAAAAACATAAAAATAGCCGGATAATCCGCATCCTTCATGTCTCCTTTTTGTGACCCTGTTATCTGAATGAGACCCTTCGGTTCTTAAGTTTTAAATAATCCTTATAGGCCTGACGACTGACAAGAGAATCCTTCCCGCCTAGCCACCCTAGATTTTCCTT
>JAJRBK010000226.1 GCA_028679495.1 Methanobacteriota archaeon | reverse complement strand
TTTGCGCTCGTTTATTTTGCGCGGCGACCGGGTGACGCGCTTCAGCGTCAAGCGCAGCGACGGCTTTGATGCCAGCGACTGCACGATCCTTGCGCCGGGCGATCTGTTGCTGCTCGAGCGTCGCTACTCACCGGCACGGGGGATCGCGGTGCGCATCCGCCGCATTCCGCTGGCCGATATCAAAACGGACGCGGTCGTCGATGGCCGATCGATGATCGAGGCCGATCTCGCCTATCAGATCGACAATATGGAAGGCATTGCTGTGCACAACAGCGCAGCCGGCGAGACCATCATTACTCTGGTGTCGGACGATAATTTTTCGGTCATCCAGCGCAATCTGCTGCTGCAGTTTGCGGTGGTGGGGGAGTAGTTCACGCTGTCATGGCCGGGGCTTGTCCCGGCCATCCACGTCTTTTGACGCGGCAAAGCCCAAAGACGTGGATGCCCGGCACAAGGCCGGGCATGACGAATGTGAGACCGGGACTATGAATTCCGGGTGGCACGCCTCCGGCGCGCTCCGGAATGATAATCAGGTGGCTTCGCGTTTCTTCACGATTTGGCGCTTGAGCTCGAGCACCCGCGGCGCGAGCTCATCGTCCTTCGCCTTGAGGAGAAACGCATCGAGCCCGCCGCGATGATCCACGGTCTTGAGCGCATTGGCCGACACGCGCAGCCGGATGCGCCGGCCAAGGGTGTCCGAAATCAACGTGACGTTGCGCAGATTCGGCAGGAACCGCCGCTTGGTCTTGATGTTTGAGTGGCTCACCTTGTGGCCGACCAGTGGTTTCTTACCGGTCAGGTCGCAACGCCATGACATGGCTTAGTTCCTCGAAAAATTACGCGCGCAATCGCGCGGGTTCCGGTCGATCGTCTGGGTAAAGACGGGCGGACGTATAGAGAGCAGGGCCAAAGGCGTCAAGCCGAGCAAATCGGCCAAAACTAGGGGCTTTCCCAGCTTGCCGCGGGCGAACAAAGATTCGACCAAATCCGGACCGACGAGGTGGGAGCGGACCGCCTCTGCCGGCATCGTTCGAATTGCCAAGGTGCGCTTGGGTGCTGGATTGCAGGGCGGATGATATGATCCGCGGCCCGATCGGGAATATCAGCGGCTGCCGCCGCGCGGAAGGATCGAGACTTGCTTCAGAGCATCCAACGCCTGCTGCTTGCTGTGTGCGCGCTGGCTGTCGCGGTATTCGGCTCGATTTGCCCGGCATCGGCACAGGGTCGGCTCGAGGCCCGCTATTCAGCGACGCTTGCCGGCATTCCGATCGGTAGCGGCAGCTGGATCATCGACGTGACGGAAACGCAATACACGGCGACCGTAAACGGCTCGACGTCCGGGCTTTTGCGCGCTTTCACGGGCGGGCAGGGCAATGCCACCGCGCGTAGCACGCTCAACGGCGGGCGCCTGTTGTCCTCGATCTACGCCGCAAATATCACCACGCGGAAAAAGACCGATTCCGTCCGCATCACGATCAATAGTGGCAATGTAAAAGACTACAAGGTCGATCCGCCGCAGGACGACGAGCCTGAACGTATACGGATCACCGAGGCGCACCAGCACAACGTTCTCGATCCAATGACCGCGTCACTGGTACGCGTGCCGGGCAACGGCGACGTGCTCTTGCCGGAGGTCTGTCAGCGAACCCTCGGCGTATTCGATGGGCGGTTGAGGTACGATCTGCAATTCGCCTTCAAGCGAATGGACAGCGTCAAGGCAAAAAAGGGCTACTCCGGCCCCGTCGTCGTATGTGCCGCCTATTTCTCGCCGATTGCGGGCTTTGTCCCGTCGCGGACGGCGATCAAGTACCTCGCCAAGCAGCGCGACATGGAAGTTTGGCTCGCGCCGATCGCGGGAACGCGGGTCCTAGTGCCGTATCGCGCGCAAACCCCGACGCCGGTCGGCCAGGCCGTGCTCGAAGCATCCGAGTTCGTTACGGTGCCGCTCCCGGCGCGGGCCTCGGCCAATGGCGTGAAGACGCAGTGAAGGGGCAAATGGGTCTTGACTCTCGGGCCACGACTGAGTCCGAGCTGCGTTAACGTTTGAGGGGACTAAATCGCGCTTGAATCAGGCCTGCACTACTCCATCTTGTGGCTGTGCGAGCCGTGCTTGCCAGATGTCGCCGTGAACGAAGCTGTACAGCACCAGAGTCAGTGATTCGGGCGCGATTCGTTCCAGACTCGTTCTAAAGCTTAACCGCACGGATGTTCATCGTCGCATTGTGATACAGGAGGACGACGTGTCGGTGACGATCGACGTCGCTGACACCAGTTCGGACGCGTAATGGCTATCAGTTTTTCGACGCAGCCTGCCCGGGCATCGCGAACCCGCGGTGCCGGCGTTACGGCAGTGCTGGGCCCCACCAATACCGGCAAAACCCATCTCGCCATCGAGCGCATGCTTGCGCATTCCTCGGGGATGATCGGGCTGCCGCTGCGGCTGCTCGCGCGCGAGGTCTACAACAAGGTCGCCGAGCGGGTGGGCAAGGACGCGGTCGCGCTGATCACCGGCGAGGAAAAGATCAAGCCGCCAAATCCGCGATTCTGGGTCTCGACCGTCGAGGCCATGCCGCGCGATCTCGACGTCGCCTTTCTGGCCATCGATGAAGTCCAGTTGGGGGCCGATTTCGAGCGCGGCCACGTATTCACCGACCGCATGCTCAATGCGCGTGCGCGGGAGGAAACGCTTGTGCTGGGGGCGGCCACCGTGCGGCCGATGGTTGAGAAGCTTCTGCCCGGGGCGCATGTCATCAGCCGGCCACGGCTGTCGACGCTTACTTTCGCGGGCGAGAAAAAGCTCACTCGGCTGCCGTCGCGGTCAGCAATCGTCGCATTTTCCGCAGAAGAAGTTTACGCGATCGCCGAGCTCATCCGCCGGCAGAGGGGTGGGGCGGCGGTCGTGCTGGGTGCGCTTTCGCCGCGTACGCGCAACGCGCAGGTCGCGCTGTACCAGTCCGGCGACGTCGATTATCTGGTGGCGACCGATGCGATCGGCATGGGGCTCAACCTCGACGTCGACCACGTTGCTTTTGCGTCGGACCGCAAGTTCGACGGCTATCAGTTCCGCAAGCTCAACCCGGCCGAGCTCGCACAGATCGCCGGCCGCGCCGGCCGCGCCACCCGCGACGGCACCTTCGGCACGACCGGACGCTGCGACCCGTTCGAGCCGGAGCTGGTGCAGGCGCTGGAAAGCCACACCTTCGAGCCGATCCGGCTGCTGCAATGGCGCAACACCGATCTCGATTTCGCCTCGATCGGCGCCTTGCAGGCCTCGCTCGCTACGACGCCGAATGAACAAGGCTTGACGCGCGCGCCGATCGGCGAAGACATCCTGGTGCTGGAACATGCCTCCCGCGACGAGGATGTGCGTTCACTTGCTTGCAACCGGGCATCCATCGCCCGTTTATGGGATGCCTGTCAGGTTCCCGACTATCGTAAAATCGCGCCCGCGACGCATGCCGAATTGGCCGTGACCCTCTATGGATTCCTGATGCGAGAGGGTAACATCCCGACGGATTGGTTCGCTCGCCAGGTTGCTCTTGCCGACCGGACCGACGGCGACATCGATACTCTCTCCAACCGGATCGCGCATGTCAGAACCTGGACTTTCGTTGCCAATCGCCCGGACTGGCTCGCCGATC
>JAJRBK010000216.1 GCA_028679495.1 Methanobacteriota archaeon | reverse complement strand
GACTTGGGGTCCGTCAATTGTTCGATATTAAGCCCTGCTTCGGTCAGGGTCGTCAAGACTTTTTTGTCGTCCACCCACTTGCGGGTGGCGCGCTTGGGCACCAGCTTCCAGCCGGGCACCTCGACGCCTGCCTCCAGCAGTTGCTGGGCCATGTCGCGGGCGTCCTTGATGTATCCCTCCAGCAGGTCGATCTGGTTCAGCGCCTCGGCCAGGCGGTCCACGTTGACCGTCTTCAGGGCCGTGCGGGTGGCGCGGGCGACGGCACCGTTGACCACCGGGCAGATCGTCTTGGCCGTACACCAGCGGCAATGGTCGCCGGCCGCCAGCGGCGCGTCGGGCTGCTCGGCCGCCCGCACCGCCAACATCAGGTCGGCCTCGAACTGCTTGACGCGCGCAGGCGTCGTCACCCAGCGCTTCACGTAGGGCGGCTGGACGATGATGATCTCGATGTCCTCGACGTCCTTGAAGGCCCATGCGGTCTTCTCGGTACGGAGCGCTGCTGCGACGTAGAACAGCCCCTGCGGGTTCTCCTCCGCGTCCACCGCGACACCATCACCGAACTTCCAATCCAGCAGGACGCCGCGCTTGCCCATCCGGCCCACGACGTCGGCGGACCCAAACACGCCGGGCAGCGCGGCGCCAAAGCCGACGACCTGCTCGACGGCGTACTCCATCATCTTGTCGGGGTCGATCTCGTCAAGGGCGGCCAGTGCTGGCAACAGCTTGCGCTCCATCAGGTCTTCAGTCAGTTCGATGCCGTTGTAGGTGACGCCCAAGAACTCCTGCGGATCCTTGCCCGTCTCCAGGATGGTGGCGATGGTGTTGTGCAGCAACGTGCCGGTGTCGGCGTGGACCGACGACGGCTGCGGGGGCATGGTGCGGACGAGTGCGACGCTGCCGGGGCAGGCCAAGACGCGCTTGGCGGTCGAGCCGCCGACGACGTTTGAGTGAGCAGCCATAGTGTACCTTTCTGTGTTGACGGCCCGACGCTACAGAATGTTTGTTGACCTGTCAATGATTGTTTGATAAATGATGAGCATGGAACGCGAGATCGAACAGTACTTTGTGTGGACCGTCCAGCGCCTGGGTGGCGTCACCTACAAGTTCCGCGCGCTGAACTGCAAGGGCGTCAGCGACCGTATCGCCTGCCTGCCCGGTGGGGCGACGTGGTTCGTGGAACTGAAGGCACCCAACGGCCGGCTGTCGCCGCTGCAACGCAAGTTTGCGGAGGACATGAAACGCCTTATCCAGAACTACGCCTGCCTGTGGAACAAATCAGAGATAGATGAATGGATCTTAGGCCTTACCAAAACGACGCCGTGACCTTCTTGTACGAGCGTGACCGCGCCATGATCCTGGCCCCTGTGGGCGCGGGCAAGACCGCCATCACGCTGCGGGCGATGGCCGAAATGAAGCGCGACGGTCACGCCAGGCGCTGGCTGGTGGTGGCGCCCAAACGCGTGTGTACGGACGTGTGGCCCGTCGAGGTGGCGAAGTGGGCGCCGTCGCTGTCTTATTCCGTTGCCGTCGGCACCTCCACCCAACGCAAGGCAGCGCTCTCGTCTAGCAGTGACATCGTCATTGTCAACTACGACAACCTCGACAAACTGCCGGCCGACCTGCCGTTCCAAGGCGTGGTGTTCGACGAACTGACGCGGCTCAAGAACCCGTCGGGCAAGCGCTTCAAGGCGTTCTACAAGGTGCTGGACCGCTTCCCCGTCCGCTGGGGCCTGACCGGATCGTTCACCTCGAACGGTCTGGAGGACGTCTTCGGCCAGTGCAAGGTGGTGGACGAGGCGCTGTTGGGCCGCGCCAAGGGCGCGTTCCTCCAGCAATACTTCGTCTGCATCAACCGCGAGTTTGGCGATTGGCAGCCGCGTCGCGGTGCCCTCGAACAGGTCATGGCGCGCATCCGCCCGGCGACCTTCGTGCTGGAGCCTGGCGTCTACAAGGACAAGCTGCCGCCCTGCCACGTCGTCGAGATGCGCTGCGACATGCCCGACCGTGAGCCATACGAGAAGATGAAGCGCGACTTTGTGGCCGAGGTGGGCACCCGCGAGATCACCGCCCTGTCAGCCGCCGCCGTGACGAGCAAGCTGCAACAGATGGCGGGCGGCTGGGTCTACGACACGGTGACGGAGGCAATGGACACGGCGGGGGTCTTCAAGTCCTACAAGTTCGCGCACTGGTTCTCTCGGCACCGTTTTGACCTGCTGGACGAGATCTTGGAAGGCAACCAGCAGGACAACACGCTGATCGTCTACAATTTCGTCGAGGAACTGGCGCAGTTGAAGACCCGCTACCCGCACCTGTGGACGCTGGACGACGGCGCCGACGTGGTCGAGCGCTGGAACAAGGGGCAGATCCGGCTGCTGGCCGTCCATCCCAAGTCGGCCGGCCACGGGCTGAACCTTCAGTACGGCGGCAACAAGATGGTGTTCCTGTCGCTGCCGTGGTCGCTGGAACTGTACGAGCAGACGGTCGGCCGCATCCATCGCGGGGGCCAAGAGAAGGACGTGTTGGTCAGCATCACGTAGACCCACACGTCCTTCTCTT
>JAJRBK010000193.1 GCA_028679495.1 Methanobacteriota archaeon | reverse complement strand
TGGAACAAATAATGAAATACTTGTTTGTGTCGAGTGCCTTGCCCGGGCCGATAAAGTCGTACCACCAGCCCTGTTCCCCTTTATCGTTTGTGAAGCCTGCATGCGCGCTGCCAGAGAGCGCATGTAACAGCAATATAACGTTATCGTGAGCAGGATTCAACTTGCCGTACGCTTCATAGGCGACTGTAGTAGGAGCGAGTGTCCTCCCGCAGTCTAAGTCGAGCGCGTCAAACGTGTGATACTTCGTCCGTAAAGTCGCTGCTACTTCGTACATGCCAGTGCTTGATCGATATCCTCGATGATGTCCTGTACGTCTTCTATTCCAATAGAGAGGCGTATGAAATCGTCGCTTACGCCCGCCGCGACGAGTTCGTCAGGGCTTAGTTGCTGGTGTGTCGTGCTCGCTGGGTGCACGACCAGCGATTTTGCATCGCCAATGTTAGCGAGATGGCTGAGGAGGTGCACGTTTTCTATGAAAGTGACTGCGGCATCGTACCCTCCTTTTATGCCAAATCCGACGAGAGCGCTCGCACCCTTTGACAGGTACTTCCGTGCGAGCTCAAAGGAACTGTGAGTCGGTAATCCGGGATAACTCACCCACTGGACACGTGGGTCACCTGTCAAGAACGTGGCAACGTCGTGCGCGTTAGCACAGTGTCGTTCCATTCGCAGATGCAGCGTCTCAAGCCCCTGCAGCAAAAGAAACGCGTTAAATGGACTCAGAGCAGGGCCGAAATCGCGAAGCAGGTGCACTCGAGCCTTCATCAGGTAGGCGATCTCACCAAACGCATCAGTATAGATGAGGCTATTGTACGTCGGGTCAGGCTCAGTCAATCCTGGAAACTTCCCGTTCGTCCAATCAAAACGCCCTGCATCCACGATCAGCCCCCCAATCGAGGTGCCGTGTCCGCCCATAAACTTAGTGAGGCTGTTTACGACCACATCAGCGCCGTAGTCGATCGGTCTGCAAAGCACAGGCGTGACCGCCGTGTTGTCAACGATGAGCGGCACGCCCGCTTCGTGCGCTATTTCAGCGACACGCTCGATGTCAAGCACGTCTAGGCTCGGATTACCGATCGTTTCTCCGAAAAACGCCCTCGTTCTGTCATTGATGCACTTGGCAAAGTTATCGGGCTCAGTTGAATCAACGAGATGGACTTTAATCCCCATCTTTGCCAAAGTTGAAGAGAATAAGGTGAATGTGCCACCGTATAGAAGCGATGAGGCGATGATCTCATCACCCGGCCCAGCAATGTTGAGAATAGAGAGCGTTATCGCCGCCATGCCACTTGCAACGGCAAGGCCCGCCTTGCCTCCCTCAAGCTGAGCGACCCGCTTCTCAAGGACATCAGTCGTGGGGTTCATGATCCGGGTGTAGATATTTCCCGTGTCTCTAAGCGCAAAAAGTTTTGCTGCGTGTTCAGTGCTGTCAAAGAGATACGAGGTCGTTTGATAGATCGGAACGGCCCGCGCTTTAGTCGCAGGGTCGCCCGATTGTCCTCCGTGAACTGCGATCGTTCCAAGTTTGTGCATGACCAGCCCCTATCATAACAATTGTTATATAACAATATAACGATAGTTATAATATAAAAGTAAAGCTGTAACGTGCACAATTGGTGATGAACTTTTCGGAAGAGGCAAAACAGCGTTTCGTGTACTATGTATACGAAATCACGTATCTATGAGTAAATAATGAAAACACAGCGTGCCCCTTGTGAAACTGCGGTATGGCATATCCTCCCCGCGATACGCTCACAAGTCGCAAAAGAGCTTGTGAAGTTCGGACTATCACAAAAGGACATCTCGGAACGCCTCGGCATCACACAGCCTGCCGTAAGCCAGTACGTCACCAGCAAGCGGGGGACCAACGTCGCTTTGAGCAATGACGCTAGGGTGCTTATCCGATCACTTGCTCAAGACGTAGCCGGAGGAGGCGACGTTGATCTGAACGTTCGGGTGTGTGAGATATGCACGTGCATTAAGGGTGACGACGCATGTGTGTCCTTTCGCTAGAAATCTATGAATACCAGTCTCAAACGTCTTAAGGAACAGAACGACGCGCTTATCCTAGCTCATAACTACCAGTGCGACGAGGTTCAGGACGTCGCTGATAATGTTGGCGACTCCTTCGAGCTTTCGAAGATCGCATCTGAGGTCAACTGCTCGGTCATCGTGTTTTGTGGCGTCGACTTTATGGCAGAAAACGCCGCCATTCTTTCGCCACAGAAAAACGTGCTGCTGCCCGTCCGGCAGGCGACGTGCCCGATGTCTCAAATGATTACAAGCGCAGACGTGCGGCAGCTCAAGGAGCAGCATCCCGGGGCGCCTGTTGTATGTTACGTCAACACCTCAGCTGCTGTGAAGGCCGAAAGCACCGTCTGTTGTACGTCGGCGAACGCTGTTAAGATCGTTAACACGCTTGAGGCGGATCGAATCATATTTATCCCCGACTGGAATCTTGGACAGTACCTCGCGTCGAAGACTGATAAGGAGATCATATCGTGGAAAGGTTACTGTCCCACACATAGGGGGATCACCCTCGGCGATGTCCTTATGAAACGGCACGAGGCGCCTGACTGTGAGATTATCGTCCATCCGGAGTGCCGTCCCGAGGTCGTAGCAGCAGCTGATTATGTGTATGGGACGGGGGGCATGATACGTCACGCGAAAATGAGTAGTGCACCACACATCGCGATTGGCACTGAGGTTGGCATGCTCCATCGGCTTAAGACGATATGTCCTGACAAGGAGTTTTCAGCGCTTGGAGAGACGGTATGCCCAAACATGAAGCGCACGCACGTAGCTGACGTCGTTCGAGCCCTTGAGCGGAAGGAATACCAGATTACGGTTCCTGAGGGCGTCTGCATAAAGGCGAAGCATGCGCTCGATATGATGCTCGAAATGGGTACCTAGATAGAACCAGCACCCCTATACTCTGTTTTCAGCTTAGAAATGCGTTACAAGTGGCGTTCTTGCTTAGCCCCGAGCATATTTGACATGCTCGAAATACAGTTCACGTCAAATCCATGCTGGCTATGATACATGTCGGGCGCCAAGCTATTTGAAGCTCGTAAAAGAGCAGAGCCCTTTGCTCAAACGCCTA